>JBOGXT010000493.1:0-2590 GCA_050694635.1 Thermoleophilaceae bacterium | reverse complement strand
CCGGGTCGGGGACCTCGCGCTCGCGGGCGGCCGCGGGAAGCGGGAGGGCGAGCAGCGCGACGACGAAAGGCCAACCCGCGGCGAGGGTGCGAAAGCACTGCGAGCGGGCCACGATGAAATCAACGGATGAGCGATCCGAGCGCTTGTGGGCGACGCGCTAGTGGTGCCCGGTGAGCCCGGGCGCCAGCACGAACGCCGCGCCGACCATCATGCGCCCGCGGGCGTGGGCCAGGGCGAGGTCGCGCGGCTGCACGCGCCGCATCCTATGAGACGACCGGCTCGGCCACGCCCGCCTTCGCGAAGGTCAGCTCGCCCCCGGGGGCGTCGACCAGCACCCGGTCGCCGGGGCCGAACTCGCCCTCGAGCAGCCGCAGCGCCAGCTTGTCCACCAGCTGCTTCTGGATCACCCGCTTCAGCGGGCGGGCGCCGTAGGTCGGGTCGTAGCCCAGGTTGCCGAGCAGGGTCCGGGCGTCATCGGTCAGCTCGATCTCCACGCCGCGCTCCCCGACACGCTCGACCAGCTTGGCCACCTGGAGGTCGACGATCCGGCCGATCTGCTCGCGCGTGAGCTGATCGAACTCGACGATCTCGTCGAGCCGGTTCACGAACTCCGGCTTGAACGTGGCGTGCACGCCGTCGATCCCGCCCGGGACGTTCGAGGTCATGATCACGACGGTGTTCTTGAAGTCGACCGTGCGTCCCTGGCCGTCGGTAAGGCGCCCGTCGTCCATCAACTGGAGCAGCACGTTGAACACGTCGGCGTGCGCCTTCTCGATCTCGTCGAGCAGCACCACCGAGTAGGGCCGGCGCCGGACCGCCTCGGTCAGCTGGCCGCCCTCCTCGTAGCCGACGTAGCCGGGCGGAGCCCCCACGAGCCTCGACACGGAGTGCTTCTCCATGTACTCGGACATGTCGATCCGCACCATGGCCTGCTCCGAGTCGAACATGAACTCGGCCAGCGCACGGGCCAGCTCGGTCTTGCCCACGCCGGTCGGCCCGATGAACAGGAAGGTGCCGATCGGCCGGTTGGGGTCCTGCAGCCCGGCGCGCGAGCGCCGAAGTGCGTTCGACACGGCCTCGACCGCCTCGTCCTGACCGATCACGCGCTCGTGCAGGCGCGCCTCCATGTGGATCAGCTTCTCGACCTCGCCCTCCATCAGCTTGGAGACGGGGATGCCGGTCCACTTGGCCACCACCTCGGCCACGTCCTCGTCGTCGACCTCCTCCTTCAAGAAGCCCGCGTTGCCGTCCGTGCGCTCCTCCGCGTCGCGCAGCTCGCGCTCGAGCTCCGGGATCTCGCCGTAGCGCAGCTCGGCGGCGCGCTGGAGGTCGGCCTCGCGCTCCGCGCGCTCGGCCTCCCGGTGCGCCTGCTCGAGCCGCCCCTTGAGCTGCTGGACGTGGGTGATGGCCTCCTTCTCGCGCTGCCACTCGGCCTTCATCGCGCCCGAGCGCTCGCGCAGGTCGGCCAGCTCGCGCTCGATCGCCTCGCGCCGCGCCACCGAGGCGTCGTCGGTCTCCTTGTCGAGCGCCTGACGCTCGATCTCGAGCTGCATGATGCGCCGCTCGACCTCGTCGATCTCGGTGGGCATCGAGTCGATCTCGATGCGCAGCCGGGAGGCCGCCTCGTCGATCAGGTCGATGGCCTTGTCGGGCAGGAAGCGGTCGGCGATGTAGCGCTGGGACAGCGTTGCCGCGGCGATGATCGCCGAGTCCTGGATGCGCACGCCGTGGTGAACCTCGTAGCGCTCCTTCAGCCCGCGCAGGATCGCGATGGTGTCGCCCACGCTCGGCTCGGCCACCATCACCGGCTGGAAGCGCCGCTCGAGCGCGGCGTCCTTCTCGATGTGCTTGCGGTACTCGTCGAGCGTCGTCGCGCCGACGGCGCGCAGCTCGCCGCGCGCGAGCATCGGCTTGAGGAGGTTGGCGGCGTCGACGGCGCCCTCGGCCGCGCCGGCGCCGACGATCGTGTGCAGCTCGTCGAGGAAGAGGATGATCCGGCCCTCGCCGGCGGCGACCTCCTTCAGCACGGCCTTGAGCCGGTCCTCGAACTCGCCGCGGTACTTGGCGCCGGCCACGAGCGCGCCGATGTCGAGCGCGATCACGCGACGGTCGCGCAGCGAGTCGGGCACGTCGCCCGACACGATCCGCTGGGCGAGCCCCTCCACGATGGCGGTCTTGCCGACGCCGGGCTCACCGATCAGCACGGGGTTGTTCTTGGTCCGCCGCGACAGGACCTGTATCACGCGCCGGACCTCGTCGTCGCGGCCGATCACCGGGTCGAGCTTGCCCTCGGCGGCAGCGGCGGTCAGGTCGCGGCCGTAGGTCTCGAGCGCCTGGTACTTCGCCTCGGGGTTCTGGTCGGTCACGCGGTGGGGGCCGCGCACCCCATGGACCGCCTCCGTGAGCTGGTCGCGCGAGGCGCCGGCGTCCACGTGCGGGTCGGCCGCCAGTGCGAGCAGCAGGTGCTCGCTGGAGACGTACTCGTCGCCCATGCCGCGGGCCTCGTCGTCGGCGCGCTTCAGGAGATCGACGAGCGGGCTGCCGAGCGCCGGCGTCGCGGGGGCGTCGCCGGTGACCGTCGGCAGCAGGT
>JBOGXT010000492.1:0-6657 GCA_050694635.1 Thermoleophilaceae bacterium | reverse complement strand
ACCGGCTCGTCGATCTCGTAGTACCCCGTGATATCGAGCATCTCGAAGCGGAAATCCGGCCCGTCCTTGATGTGCTTGACGTTGTCGAGCGAGCCAGTGTCGAGGTTGTCGACGCATACCACGCGCTGACAGCGCTCCACCAGGTAGTCGCACAGGTGCGAGCAGAGGAAGCCGGCGCCGCCGGTCACGAGCGAGGTGGGCATGGTGCGCAGGCTAGCGCGGCTTCAGAGCAGGCGCCCAAGCGGGCCGAGGTCCAGGTTCAGGTCCTCCGCTGTGAGCCCGAACTCCTCGCGCAGCTCCTCCATGCGGCGGTCGAGCTCCATGAAGGTGCAGCCCAGCCGCTCCACCTGCTCGTCCGACAGCGAGCCGCCGTCGATCCGGCGCAGCGCCTGGCGCTCCATCAGCTGGCGCAGCAGCTCCACGATCGTGAGCACCAGTTGGGCGAGCCCCTTCTCCAAGGACTCCGGGTCGGCGTTCACGCGGCGGCTGAGCGCGCTGTCGAGGCGCGGATGGTCGCTCGGGAAGAGGTCGAAGTCTGGCGGGGCGTGAAGGACCTTGTCGCTCATCGCTGGGCGAAGGAGTAGGGCGGCCAGGGCCCCTGCAAAGGACGCGGAGCCCTTCGCTTCGTGCGCCTCCTGGAGCCGTCGGACGAGCCCCACGAAGCTCTCGACCGCCTCGCGGTCGACGAGGTATGCGGCGCGCAGCAGCTCGGGGCCGGGGTGCACGACGTTCTCGCGCGCGAGGAACGCGAGCGGCTCGTCCAGGAGCCTGACCGCCTCGATCCGGCGTGCCTTGGCTCGCATGTAGTCGGCGCCGGTCTCGCCGGCCGGCGTGTCGGGCTCCGACCGGTCGTGGTGCGCGCGCACGGCAAACTGCCGGCGAAAACGCACGGCCTTCTCCCCCGAGGGGTGATGCAAGATGCGGTTCCCGGGCGTATACGCTCGGCGCCAATGGACGACCTGGGCGCGCCCGGCTCCTACATGACGCTCGCCGAGGGCGTGCCGGTGTATTCGCGCGATGGAGAGCGCCTCGGCGAGGTCGAGCACGTGCTCGCCGAGCCCGACAAGGACATCTTCGACGGCATCGTCTTCGAGGCGAGCCCGATGGCCGCCGGATACCGTTTCGTCGACGCTCCCGAGGTCGAGCGCATCCACGAGCGCGGCGTGGTGCTGGCGCTCGACGCCGCCGCTGCGAGACGCCTGCCGGAGCCGAGCGCGAACCCGGCCACGATGTCAGCCGACCCCGACGACACGGCCGAGGGTGAGCTCGAGCGCAAGCTGCGCCGCGCCTGGGACCTGATCTCGGGCAGGTACTAGAGAAGGACGCCGGCGAAGGCGTCGGGGCGCCCGCGCGCCAGCCCGCGCTCGAGCCGCTCGCGATACTCGGCGGCGCCGGTCGAGCCGCTCAGGAGGCGGACCGAGTCGCGCTCCCAGTTGTCGGGGTGGATGCGCGCCACCCAGCCGCGGATGTACGGCTGGAGGACGAGCGCGTGCGGCGCGACGTCGAGCAGCTCGTTCAGCTCGACGAGCGTCCCGGCGACGGGCGACGCGATCGCTATCAGGCGCCCGTGGCGCGCCCGTGCGGTGGCGATAGTGCTGCCCACCTCGACGCGATCGACGGCCCAGAACTCGACCTCCGGCGCGTGCCAGAGCACCTCGCGCAGCGGTGCGGCCACGCCCACGGTTACCAGGCCCGCCTCGTCGTCGGGGCGGGCCCAGACGTGGCGCTCCGGGAGGTAGTGCACGCTCGCGGGCAGGTGGAAGGAACTGGTCATGGCCGCTCCCGCCGAACGGTGACGGGAGCGGCGGATGGAATCCCAGCGGGCGCGCTCCCGCAACTCATCGGAGCAGTGCCGCCCGGCCGCACATAATCCGAACCATGTAGCACGGCTGCATGGCTCGTGCCTGTCGCTGGGCACCCGCCACGCCAAGCAGCGACGGAGGGAACCGTCGTACCCGTGAGGTAGCTCGCTGGCCGACAAGGCTGCGAGGCAGTTCCTCAATCGGATTACGAGCGGGACAGCGTCTCGGACGCTGCTCGAAGTGCGCCGCCGTTACGCGACTGCGCGGAGGAAGACCGTCAGATCCTTGAGCCGGTGCTCCCAGAAGATCAGGACGCCAGCGTTCTGCGCTTCGACCAGACGGGCGACGTCGAAGACCCCAGCCAGCACCGCTGCGGTTCGGAACCGGTGAGGGAGGCCAGAGGAGTCCCAGGTCTCGCGCTTGCTGTTGACCTCCAGCAACCGTTTGCGGCTGTTCAGCGAGCTGTTCGAGACCTTGCACTCGATGGCCAGGAAGAGCTGGCCTGTCGCGTGATTCGCCTTCAGCCGCACTGGGACGTCCATGTTCGTCCCGGTCAAGCGGCGGCTCTTCTCCGAGTAGGTGCCCGGCTTCATGTCCGTGACCGGATCCCTCAGCGTTCCCGGCGGCGTCACAGGCCGATAGTGAGCGGCCGCCACCGCCGCACGCGTCAAGTCCTCTTGCCGGCGCGAACGTTCACCCCGGCGCGTTGTCGTCAACCGGTTCATCGCCGGGATCGAGGCGACCCCGGTCACGAAGGTCTCGCGTTCCGCCTTGGTGGGGTTGCGGCCACTCGCAAGCCATGGAGCACGTTGATCGTCGAGCCGCTCCGAGATGATGCGAGCGGCCGTCGTGAACTCCCGGGACGTAGGGCGGGTGCCGCGCTCCGTCTTCTGGCCGACCCAGAGGCCGAAGTAGGAGTCCGTGAGCGTGTCGAGGTCATCGAGGCTGATCGGCGGGACCGCGAGGTAGCGGGCGAGGTTAAGGAACTCACGATCCTCGAGGGCCGAGCCAGTTAGATTCCGAAGGTCGCCGCTGGCGGCGAGCAGGTCGCGAGCGGTCGACGCATACTCGGCGATCCACCCTGCGTAGGCCTTCTGCTCGCGCTTCAGTGCCGAGCGGCGCTCCCCCACGAACCGACGCCGCGCCTCGGCAGCGTCGCGCTTCAGCTCACTCTCGCTCCAGGATCCCGGCGGGCGGGGCACGCCCGTATCTTCGCCGCCGGAAGCGTGGTCCCTCGCGGTCGGAGCGCTCTACAGACGAACCCTGAGGTCGCCGAGCTCCCGGGGCTCGATCTTCCAGAGGCCACCGCCGTAGTTGCGCTTCGCGCGAATGAGCTGGCGCATAAGGTGCTCGGCCTTCAGCGCTCGCCAGAGCTGGTCCGCGTCAATCCCATCGTGTGGTTCGACGATCAGGAACGTGTTGAGCGGCACCGCGGCGGCACGGTTGCGGATGAAGCGCGGGCGCTGACGGTTCATGTAAGTGAAGAGGACCGGGGACGCTTCTCGGCGCTCGAGCGCGTACCACGGCTGGCGCCGGGAGGCGAGGTAGCCAGCGTGAGCGTCGTGTGCGTCCTTGCCCCAACGCAAATACCGCCCGAGAGCGTCGTTACGTCGTTCGGCGTCTCGGTCATGGCAGTTCAGCACCCAACGCGGTAGGTCGTCGGACAGCCGCTCGAGGTCAGCGCGTGTCAGCTCGTCGCCGGGAACGAGTCGAGGCGTGGTGATGCAGGGCCGCACGTGGCTCCGCTCGATGCCATGCTCCCGCCGGGCCGCCTCGGAGACGACGAAGAAGCGGTTACACCCGGTCGCTATCCCACGACGCACCCGCGCGATATCCCGGAGCGGTTTTCCCCGCGGAACCCGCCGCCGAACCGGATGGCTCCACTTCGCGCCAGGCGCGAGGTCGACGTCGGCGACTCGGAGCCTCGTGCGCTGGCCCTCGATCGCCGCGACCACCTCCTCCACGGCGGGTGGCCGGCGCGGGAGCCGGACGACGCGGGTCGGCCCGGTCCCGGCGCCGGCCCGCAGCAGCGTGATCGCGGCTGTCGTCAGCGCGCCGTCGAAGTAGAGGTGATCGTGCTCCCAGAGCACGATCGCTTCGACGTGAGCCCGCTCGAGGACGAAGCGCTTGATCGCCCATCCGTAGTTAACGTCGAGCCACTCGGCGGGGGTGATGAACGCGAGCCGCCCAGCTTCCCGGATGACCTCGAGCGCGCGGACAAGGAAGAGGACGTGAAGGCCCGCCAAACGGCTGAGGCGCAGGCCAAGGCGCTCCTCAAAGCCCGCGTGGATCGCTGCCTTCTCGGTGGCGGGGATCGAGTGGTGCCTCGAGTAAGGCGGATTGCAGGTCACCGCATCGGGTCTCTCGCGGAGGTTCCGGAGCAAGAAGTTGCAGCGCCGAAGCGCACAGTTGTCGATTCCTCGCAGGAGCAAATTCACCCGCGCCATCTCGAGAGACACGCCATCGACGTCGAGGCCGAGCATTCGTCTTGGCGCGGGCTCCGGCCGTCCGGCAGCTCGGAACAGCAGGCGCCCCGCGCCGACACCGGGGTCGAGCAGCAGATCGCATGGCTCCTGCAGGAGCCAGGATGCCATGAGGTCGGCGGCCCAGGTCGGGGTCTGGAATTGACCGCCGGCACGGCGGTCGGCGCCGCTAACCAGCGCCTCGTAGGCGTCGCCCGGCACGTCAATGCCGTCCGCCCAGGCAGACCAAGCCGCTGGATCCCGCGCATAGGCGCGGGCGACCCTGCGCAGCTCGGCGGCAAGCGCGCGACGGATCTCCTCGGACTCATGAGAACGAGCCTGATCGCGGACGCGGTCGACCAACTCGGAGATCAGCACCTCAGGACTCACGGGTCCACCATATGAGGAAGACCGGATCGCAGCCCAGCTATGCCCGGGCACCCACTCCTCCCGGAGCGGCAGCGTCGGTTGGCCTCGATCCGAGCTGTTCCCTGGAGGCATCCGAGAGAGGCTCAATGGACCCGACACACGCAACAAGACGGATCTGCAACGAGTCTGCAACTTCCTCCTACGCATGTGGGCGACCGGACCCGGACAGGAGCCGCGGATAGCTCCGGTCTGGCCGTGAACCTGACGGACAGCTACACGCCGGGTGCTCCCGTCCGAAATCACGGATCGCTACGAGCTCCGCGACGTGCGTAACGCTGCCGCAGTCATCGAGAGCATCCCGAGCGAGTTCGCCGAGATCGGCCCCGCTGCCAACGAACTAACATGAGCCGCCGCCGAGCTGGCACCCGGCGGCGGCTTGAGGAGAGAGGGATGGGCAGACCGTCCTACTTGCTCTCCTTCACGGTCGTCTTCGGGTGCCGCTTGGCGTACCCGGGCGTCGTGTAGCGCCCGTTGTCCGCCCGGCGGTACTTGGCCGGAGACGACTTACGGGCACCGCTGCGGCCGTATTCGCTTGGCCATTCCTCATCACCTCCTCTCGTCGTCGTTCGATGCCAGCGACTATCGGATGGCCGCGCTATGCGGCCTCGGCGCCGGTGCGCTCCGGGATCTGCGGCTGCTGCTCGTACTGAAGCGCCCGCAGGAACGTGGTGAGCCGATCCGCGTCTGCCTTGTCGAGCTGCGCGGGCAGCTTCAGCTCCGCCATCTGACCGCTCCGTAGCGGGAACGGAAAGCGGACCAGGCTTCCTGTCGCGTCACCGCCGTTGGCTGGCTCGGATGCCGCGCTCGCGGCCTTTGCCGGCTTCGTGCTCGCGCGGGGCCTCTCCCCGTGCTTCGGGCGGCGCGTCGGCTTGCGGAACGACGGCGGCTTGCCGTGCTTCCGGTAGTGCTCGTGCGCCTCGATGGCGTTCCGGATTCGGCGCGCGTAGACGTCGATGGTCTCCGTCTTGTACGCCGATCCCGCGGCCGTCTTGAAACGTCCGACGTACTCGTCGAGATCGAGCCCATCGAGGCTGATCGACTCGTACTGCTCGGGCTCAACCGTCTCGAACACCTTCTTGATCGCGGTCTTCCACGCCTCGATGGCATTGGCGCCCTGATAGTTCTTCTCCTTGAGCCAGTCGCAGTACGCGAGGAGGCCTCCGACGGTCGGGCTGTTGAGGTCTATGCCAGGCATGACGTCTCCTTTCAGGATCTTGGGCTTGTCCCGGCTCCCTGGAACGGTCGCATCCCGGTCGGACGGACAGTTCGCATGAGGGCCGTACCAGCGATTCGGCGCAGCGTAGGCGGCAGCCCGGACGCTGTTCGAGCCCATCCTCCACACGACCCCCGGGCCGCGCGGTGCGGCCCGGATTCATTTGCCTGCGCGTCCGGCTATCGCGGCTTCGAGTACGCGCCGTGTGCGCTATCGCGTATGCGTTTGCACAGTTGTAGACATTGGTCGCGGGTCGAGCTACGAGGGGCGGCATGGATCGCCGTGCTCGATCGAACGTCGACGCCGGCCTTGCCAGCCGGTCTGACCGCGACTGGCAAAGGTGGCGGGCGCCGATCCCGCGTCACGTCGCGAGGTTCGGCGCCGTCGCCCGCGCCCGACTCTTCTACCCCCGGATGTGGTCGGTCTGATGGAAGCGGTTGCCGGAGGGGTTGGCTCGCGGCGCGCTCGAAAGGCATGGTCCGATCGGGTCGCCTCGCTGGCCGCTCTCGACCTTCGCCTGCTGCAGATCGTCTCCGAGCATCGGGTTGTAACGCAGACCCAGCTCGAGCTCCTTGTTGATGACGTTCCGGCTCGCACGCTTCGCTACCTCACCGCTCGCCTTCATCGCCTGGGCCTGATCGGCAGGATCCGTCCGTATCGCGAGCGCGGCTCGGCCCCCTACCACCTATGGCCAACCCGCAGCGGCGATGCCGTGGCTCGCGGCGCGCCGGCGCCGCGCGGCGGTGAGCGC
>JBOGXT010000491.1:0-4313 GCA_050694635.1 Thermoleophilaceae bacterium | reverse complement strand
TAGAGCCACCGCGGCCCGTCCGGCGCCGCCTGCTCGTCCCGCAGCCGCTCGACGACAAGCTCGGCCGCCCGCTCGGCGACCGCCTCGAGGAACTCGGGGGGCAGCGCCAGGGAGAGAGTCTCGTCGCTCACGCGGCCTCCGCTTCGCTCGTGAGGCGTGCCGCAGCGGTGGCGACGGCCCGAGCGTCAATGTCGCAGCCGACGAACCGGCGGCCGAGCGCCTTGCAGACAACAGCAGTGGTGCCGCCGCCGAGGAACGGGTCGACGACGAGCTCCCCCGGCTTCGTGAACGCTTCGACAAGCTGCCGCGTCCCGGACGTGGATTGCCCCCAATGGTGGTGCTGCTTGTCGGCCGCGTCCGAGACGAAAACGTCGTCGAGCAGGAAGTCGGGCTGCGGGGCGTCCTTCCGGGTGTAAACGAGGATCGGTTTCCAGCCAGTGGCAACCCTCGGAACGAACATGCGAGCGCGCGATCCCGGCATCACGTAGGCGCCCGTCCACCGGTGCTGGAGTTGCGAGTCGAGGTGCGGTTTGAGCTCGTAGTGGAGGAGCTGTCCGAACATGACGACGAGCGTCCCTGCCGGCTTCAACAGGCGCGCGGCGGCGACGGCGAAACTCGCCGCGTCTCGCTCGATCCAGGCGCGCTCGTACGGCGGATCGGTAACGATCGCATCCACCCGGCCGTCCACGTCAGCGAGTGCCGAGCGGAAATCGCCAAGGCGAAGATCGGCCCCGGCGGGAACGTCAGCCGGCGGTCCGAGCTCGGCGACGACGGCCCGCTCGCGCCGCATGCGGCGGATGCGGTTCCCCACAACCCGCTTGACCCTGACGGCCGTAACGTCGTCGCCATACTCTGCGCGCAACTCGCGCCACACGGCGATGACTTCCTGTTCGTCCTCGCGTAGCAGCGGCACGAGCTCCCGGGCCTGCCGCTCGTTCTCAATGGGAACCATGGTTCCCACTTCGGCCGCCTGGACGAGCTGATTCGCCCGGCGTCGCGTCATCCGCCACCGCTCCTGGCAGTACGCCTCGAATGTGCCGTGCGTCTCCCGGTACAGCCGCAACTCACGGATCTCCATGAGCGCCTTGCCGACCTCAACGAACGTGCGGAGGCCGCGCTCGACGAGGAACTCGAGCTCGGCGAGGCGCGAGCGCTCCGGGGTCGAGAGCGGGTCGAGAGCGCCGGACCTGCGGATTCCGGTCTGGCTCGTCACTTCGCGCCCAGGACGGTCCGTGCGAGCGCGACCTCGTGACCCGCGATCCGCCTAGCCGGCGGCCGCCTCACGATCCCGCCCGCGATGCGAGATGCGGCGGCCCTGGAACGCCGATGGAACGCACCCGGGCCGCTCACGCGCTGTCACCGGCCTCGGGAGGGACCCCCGCGCCAGCGGAGGGGTCTCCCTTAAGGGAGCGCGGGGGCGCGGGTTCGGAATCTCCCTGCAAATGGGCGGTTTCTGCACCCCGCGCCCCTTCCAGCGCGGGGGGGCGCGGGTTGGATTCAAACCCGCATGAGAACAGGGAATCGCCACGTTCCCGCGCTATCGACGGGTCCGCGGGCGCGGGATAGTGGCCACTAACTTCTGGGTCGCTGGCGACCTGGTAGCGCGACTTCCCGCCAGCGGGCACGTACGCGATGCCGAGCTCGGCCAGTTCGGCGCGACGCTTCGCGAGCGCGTGGTGCTCGATGCCGAACGCCTCCCGGATCTCGGCTGGCGACGCCGTGCCGCTCTCGCGGCCACGGATCCACTCGGCGATGTCGGCCGGCGGCGCCTTCTGGTAGCCGTGCTCGGCCTCGTGGAGGCGAAGCTCGAGCGTCTCCTCGTCCCACACGGTCAGCCGGCGCTTGAAGCCGCGGAGGTTGTTCCCGTGTGCCTCGCTCCAGAGGTTCTCGCCGTCGCGCTCCAGGTGGACCGCCCAGCGGATCGCGGCGGCCTTGAAGACGCTCCCGTACGCGCGCCGCTGCCCGCGAGTGTTCTCGGACGGCCAGGGCGAGTGGTCGATCGTCAGGACGGTGACGCCGGTCGGGTCGCAGACATCGGCCTTGATCGCGCGGAGGACCTCGGCGACCTGCTCGTCCTTCAGCGCGAACCCTTGCCCCTGAATGAAGTTGTAGAGCGAGTCGAGCACGACGAGCCGCTGCGACTCGCGCTCGACTTCCTCACGGAGCGCGGGGAGATGGTCGGGGAGCAGGAGCCCTTCGTTCAGGTGCCAGCGGATCGGGAGGTCGCGGCCGAACCCGTGGCGCTCGGCGTAACTCTGGAGCCGGCGGAGCTCGTTCGCCTCGGAGTCGTCTTGCCACCAGTAGCCGACCGGGCCGCGCTGGACGACGTCGAACTCGCCGAACACACGTCCGCCTGCGGCGACCTTGAAGGCGATCTCGACGGCCAGGAAGCTCTTGTGCGTCTCCGGCAGGCCGGCGATCTGTCCGACCGTGCCCGCCTCGATGACGTCCTCAACGAGGAGCGCCGTCGCGGGGATCTCCTTGGCGAGCGCGTCGGCGTGCGAGAGGCCGCCGAACCTGACCGCCCAATCTTCACTTACCTCCTCACCTTCGAGCTCGGCTCCCTGAGCGCCGTTCGTGGACGGGGGGCGACTGCCAGGCAACGTGCCAGCGGGCCAGCGTTCGGCCGACTCCGCGATCTGGCGGATGTTCTCCTCCGGGCCTGGCCGCTCGCAGCGATTGATGTTGACCTGCCAGAGGGCGGCGAAGATCTCGTCTGCGTCGTGGCCGCGTTGGCGCATCGACCCGGCGAGCGAGACGAGGGTGTGATGCTGCTGGCCGTAGGCGATCTTCTCGCCGATCGGGGCGGCCCGCCCGTTCGGCCCGCGCGCCTCCGTGAAGAAGTCGACGAGGGCCGCCGGCAGCTCGGCGAGCGCGACAGTCCACGGCTCGAGGCCGGGCAGCCACACGTACTCGCGTTCGGTGTCAGGGTGGACGGAGGGGGGCGCGACGCATTGATGGCCGCCGACGCGGAGCTCGAGCCCGTCGCGGACGATCTTCTCCAGCCCGCCCGGGTCGCGGAAGTACACCTGGAGGCGGCCGCGGCCGGTGCGGACAGTGGGCGTGGCCGGCAGCTCGCCGAGCAAGTCGCGGACGGCCTGCTCGGAGTCGTCACGGTCAACGTCGAGGATCGCGAGCCCGCTAGGCCCGCAGACAACGCCGATGTTCCAGCGGCGCCCCCACTCTGACCACTTGCCGGCGGCGTGGTCCGGATCGTCCGGCTGTGTGTGCTGCCAGCCTTCGCCCTTCGGCTTCTTTCCGTCGCAGCGGACGAGCGCCCAGCCGAGTCCGGCGTAGCGGTGGGCATGCTCGACGAACGCGGCGGCCCGCTCGACGATCGGGGCGGCGCTCACGCCGGTGACCTCTGACTCAGCCCGTCAGCGGCTACCCGCCCGTCCGCATGAGCAGCGGGATTGCGCCGGGCGGGAACGAGCCCGGAACGGCGCGAGAGCGGCCCGTCGCTCACCGTGCACCCGCCTTGATCGTGGCGAGCCAGCGGCCGAGCTCGTCCTCGACGTCCCCCGGTCTAGGAGGTTCTGAGTCCTCGTCCCCTGAGGGTGGCCCGCGCCGGCTGGCGGAGGAAGCGAGCCTGCGCGTGCGCGGTGCCCGTGGCCGGGCCAGGCGCGGACGGAGCGCAGCTCGCGGCGGCCAGTACCCCGGCGGGTTGCCGCGAGGCCGCCGGAAGCGCGCCCGCGCGTCGACCATGCCCTCGTGGAAGGTGCGCCACCTGGCCCGCTTGGCGAGCCACGGCGGGAGGTGCGCGAGCTCGGCCTGCGTCGAGTCCTGGGACATGGCCGCGCGAGCGTGGGCCAGGAGCTCGCGCCTCCCCATCGCCTTGTAGGCGGGGTGCTCCCGGGCGAGGGAGAGGGCCTTCGCTTGTGCTCGTCGCTCGGCCCACCACTCGGCCACGTAGAAGACGGGGTTTAGGCGGTTGGCGATCGCGAGGGCGCGGAAGTAGCGCGCGTCGTGGTACCGCTCGGCTCGCTGCCTTGCGCTTAGCGCGCCGGCCACGGGGCTCCGCTCGGCTCTCCGGTCACGACTCCATGCTAGGGCGCGGGCAGGACGGAGTACCCGCCCCGAGAAACGCACACGGCGCCGGGACGAGCCGACGCCGAGGGCGGTGACTGGATGCCGAACGCTGCCCTTGGAACCTTACCGCGTCGAGCGGCCGGAGCGGCGGCCCGCCGGCTGAGCTAGTCGGCGGTCGCGGGCTCGCCCGGGTCGAAGGCGAGCCGGACGACGATCAGCTCGCGCCCGCAGTCGGGGCAGGTCGTGTCCTGCTCGTATCCCGGCCAGGCCGTCACGACCGTACG
>JBOGXT010000490.1:0-3027 GCA_050694635.1 Thermoleophilaceae bacterium | reverse complement strand
GCCCGGCGCGCTGCCGAGGCGGCCCGCACCGGCCGCCGCCCCCTCGACGCCTGAGCGGCGGCGGGCACGTGCCCGGGGAAGCGCTCCCGCCGGACTACGACGAGCGACCCGAGCGCTTTCGCATCGCGCGCTCGGTCCTTGGCCGGCATGCCGCCAGGGGCGACGTCCACGCGGACGTGGCGCGCCGGATCCTCGACGAGGGCCTCGCGCCGGTGCTCGACGTGGGCTGTGGCGAGGGCGAGCTCGCGCGTCACCTGCCCGATGGCGCCTGGGTGGGAGTCGACAGCTCGCCGACCATGCTCGCGCGGGCGCCCGGGCCCGTCGTGGAGGCCGACGCTACCGCGCTGCCATATCCGGACGCCTCGTTCGGCTCGGTGGCGCTTCTGTACGTGCTCTACCACCTGGCGGATCCCGCCCGGGCCCTCGCCGAGGCGCACCGCGTGCTCCGTCGCGGCGGGCTCCTGGCCGTCGCCGCGCCGAGCCGCCACGACTCGCCCGAGCTCGCGCACGTCCTCCCGGCCGCGCGGCTGACCTTCGACGCCGAGCTCGCCCCCGAGCTGATCGCGCAGCGCTTCCACGACCTCGAGATCGAGCCCTGGGACGCGCCGCTGCTGTGGCTCCCGGACCGCGCGTCCGTGCGGGACTACCTGATCGGCAAGGGGACCGAGCCGGCGCGCGCCGCCGCCGCCGCCGACGAGACCGGCGTGCCGCTCGAGGTCACCAAGCGCGGCGCGCTCGTGTTCGCGCGCAGGCGCTGACGCGCGGGCTGACAGTCTTCGGCCGGTGCTGCGGGGGCCTCGCCTCATGGTGCTCGTCTTCCTGCTCGCCGTGGGCGGGTCCCTGTCCGTGCTCGCGCTGGCCGGCCGGGACGGGGACCCCGACCTCGGCCCGGTGACCGTCGACCCGGACGAGCCCGACCCGTTCGCCTACGAGCAGGGGCGCGAGGACGAGTTCGTTGCCCGCGCCACCGCGGGGCACAGCCACGTGCTCTACGAGAAGAGCCCGGACGGGGTGCTCGCCACGGCCCGCCGCGTCGAGCGCTGGCGCTCGGAGGTCGAGGAACAGGCGGGGATCGCGGACGTGGACGCCGACCTCCTGGAGGCGATGGTCTTCCTCGAGAGCGCCGGTTACCCGGACGCGCGCGCGAGCGACGACCTCGAGGGCGCGGTCGGCCTCACGCAGATCCTGGCCGAGACCGGCACGAACTTGCTCGGCATGCGGGTGGACGTGGAGGAGAGCGAGCGGCTGACGCGCCGCATCGCGCGGGCGGAGGAGCGCGGCGAGACCGCCCGCGCCGAGCGCCTGCGCGAGCGCCGGCGCGAGGTCGATGAGCGCTTCGATCCGAGCGATGCCCTCCAGGGCGCCGGCCGCTACCTCCAGATCGCCGAAGAGCGGTTCGGGGGCGAGGAGCTGGCCGTGGTCTCGTACCACATGGGCATCGGCAACCTCGAGAGCGTGCTGGACGCGTACGGGGAGCGCGACGTGACCTGGGCGCGCGTCTACTTCGACGCCACCCCGCGCGACCACCCGAGCACCTACCGGCTGCTGTCCGGCTTCGGCGACGACTCGGCCACCTACCTCTGGCGGGTCTACGCCACGCGCGAGATCATGCGGCTCTACCGCGAGGACCGGGGGGAGCTGCTGCGGCTGGCGGCCCTGCACAGGGCCAAGGCCTCGGCGGAGGAGGTGCTCCATCCGCGCTCCGAGACCGACGTCTTCGAGACCCCCTCCGAGCTGGACGAGGCCTACCTGTCCGGCGAGCTGCGGCCGTTCGCGGACGTCCGCGGCATGCGGCTCGACCCGGACGTGGGCGAGCTGGCCGGGCGCCTCGACGCCCAGCCGCGCCTCTACCGCGGCCTGCGGCCCGAGGCGCACGAGCTGGCCGTGTACCTCTCGGCCGGGGTGCGCGACGTCGCGGGCACGCGGGCGTCGCTCGTCGTGACGAGCACCGTGCGCGACCTCGAGTACCAGCGTCTGCTCGCACGGCGCAACGCGTTCGCCACGCGCGAGTACTCGCTGCACACCACGGGGTTCGCCTTCGACGTGCGGCGCGACTACGCGAGCCGCGCCCAGGCGGTGGCGTTCGAGTACATGCTCGACCGGCTGCAGTCGCTCAACCTGATCGCGTGGGTGCGCGAGCCGGGCGCGATCCACATCACGGCGTCGAGCGAGACCGGCGAGTTGGTTCAGTAGGCGGCGTCGAGCTTCTGCCAGGCGTCCCAGTCGTGGCCCGGGATCACCAGGGCGTCGGGCGTCTCGCGCACGTACTGCTGGATCTCGCGTAGCGACCGGCGATACAGGTGGTCGTCCTCGGTGCGGTGGGGCAGGTGGGTGTCGTCCAGGTTGCGGCGCACGTAGATGGCGTCGCCCGCCACGAGCACCTCGCCGCCTGCCGTGCGGACCACCACCGACACGTGGCCCAGGGTGTGGCCGGGCGTGTAGACCGGGCGAACCGACCCGTCGCCGAACAGGTCGAAGGAGCGGGCGAATCCCGCGAAGGACGCCGGGCCCGGGTCACCGCCGGTGCCGAAGTCGAGCAGCCGGTAGTCGAAGGCGTGGTCGAACTGCCGCGTCACGTAGCGGTGCATCTGCCCCTGGGTCGTCGCCGCGTCCCACTCGGCCCGGCTCACGACGAACGTCGCGTCTGGGAACTCCGCGATGCCGCTGGCGTGGTCCACGTGCATGTGGGTCATCACGACGGTCCGCACGTCCGAAGAGACGATGCCCCGCTCGCGCAGCTGGGCGGGCAGCGCCTGGCCGGCGTCCATCTGCAGGTCGCGGAAGGCGAGCGTGGCCAGGCGGCCGAAGCTCTCCGCGGGCTTGACCGCCACCGAGGGGTGCAGCCCGGTGTCGATCAGGATCCGGCCCGCGCCGGGGTGCTCGAGCAGGAACGCGACGATGGGGATCGGGACCCAGGCGTCCCTTCGCACGCCGATGCCGAGCCCGCGCAGCGCGGCGAGGCGCCCGCGCTCGCGCAGCAGGTAGGCGGGCGGCGCGATCGAGCGGCCGCACAGCAGCGGGTGGAGG
>JBOGXT010000489.1:0-7185 GCA_050694635.1 Thermoleophilaceae bacterium | reverse complement strand
CTCGCACTTCTCGCGATAACCCTCGATCACGAAGCGGGTGAGAGTGCCGGGCAGGAAGATCAGCTCGTCCCAGTGCGGGATCTTCTTGAACATCGAGAAGCCCCGCATGCGGTAGCGGCCGAGCTCGGCCTTCATGTGGATGTCGTCGATGACCTCCGGGGTGAAGATCTTGCTGCGGCCGAGGACCGTCTTCCGCGAGGGCGCGTTCTCGTCGGCGCGGGACATCAGAGCACCAGCTTCCGCTCCGACGGCTCGAGGCTGTCGTAGTTGTAGAGCTTCTTCCCGCACACGAACTTCTTGAGCTCGGGCGGGTCGCCGAGCCCGTAGATGCGGAACTTGCGCTCGACCAGCTTGGTGTCGGTGTCGGTCCACTCGCCCTCGACGCAGTCGATCCCGAGCGACGCCACCTTGCCGCCGACGTAGATCGTGCCGTCGTACATCGAGTCGCCGAGGCCGGGGCCGACGTCGCCGCAGATGATCTGGCGGCCGCGCTGCATCATGAAGCCGGTCATCGAGCCGGCGTCGCCGAGCACGAGGATGGTGCCGCCCTTCTGGTCGATGCCCGTGCGGGCGCCGACCTGGCCCTTCACGACCAGGTCGCCGCCGCGCAGGGCGGCGCCCGCGAGCGAGCCCGCGTTCGACTCGATCACGACGACGCCCGACATCATGTTCTCGGCCACGGACCAGCCGACGCGGCCGTTCACCTGGACCTCGGGGCCGTCGATCAGGCCGCAGCCGAAGTAGCCCAGGCTTCCTTCGAAGGTCACGCGGCACCGCATCAGGATCCCCACCCCGAGCGAATGCCGCGCGCTTGGATTCAGGACCGTCACGTCCGTGACGCCCTGCTCGTACAGCAACCAGCGAAGCTCGCTGTTGATCTTGCGAGTCGAGAGGTCGCGCGCGTCGAGCCGGGCCCTGCTCCCGTCGATCTCCGAGATCTTGGGAATGCTTCCGTCGAGCTCGACGAGGCCGCGGGCGTCGTAGGTGGCGCCGTTCGCGGCCGCCGCGTCGTGGGCCGCTACCTGGTCCACACCATCACCGCGCCCTCGTACGGGTCGTACGTCTCGATCTCGCGATCCACCACCTTGCGGATGGCGATCTCCTCGGACGCGAGCGCGACGATGTCGTCGGACTCGTAGAGCACGAGCGGCTTGGCGCCGAGCTCGTCCTTTGCGACGCCGAGCGCGTCCTCGGTCACGCAGATGTAGGTGAAGACGCCGTCGAGCTCGTGGAGACTGCGCTTCATGGACTCCTCGAGGGAGTCGCCGTTCGCCATGCGCTCGGCGAGGTAGACGGCGATGATCTCGGAGTCGCACATCGACTGGAAGCGGTGGCCGGCGCGCTCGAGGCGGCGGCGCCACCGGTGGTAGTTGGTGAGCTGGCCATTGTGGACCACCGCCACGTCCGGGAACGGGTACGCCCAGTAGGGGTGGGCGTTGGCGATGTCGACGTCCGACTCCGTTGCCATGCGGGCGTGGCCGATGGCGTGGGTGCCCACGAATTGCTCCAACCCGTAGTCCGCCGCCACGGTCTGCGCGTCGCCGAGATCCTTCACGATCTCGAGCGCACGGCCGAGCGACAGAACCTCGGTTCCGCGCACGTCCTCCACATAGTCGGTCAGCTGCTTCAGGTCGCCGTCGAAGCCAAAGGTCACCGTCACGGCGTGCTCGGTCGTCGGCTTCACGTCGCTGATCTGGACGCCCAGCGTGCGCAGCCGTGACTCCACGTCGGCGCGCTGTCGCTTGAGGCGCTGGGCGAAGTCGAAGTCCTGGTGGCCGTTCGACTCGGCGAGCTTGACGTGCATGACGTAGCCGTCGGCCGCCGGGCGGTAGAGCGCGTAGCCGGTGGAGTCCGGGCCGCGGTGCTTCATGGCCTGGAGCATGGCCGTCATGTCGCGGCCGACGTGGCGCTCACCGCCACCGTCGCGGTAGATGATGCCGGCGATGCCGCACATGGCTAGGGCAGCACCTCCAGGTATTCGTCTCGCTCCCAATCCGTGACGGCGGCCAGATAGCGCTCCCACTCGTCGCGCTTGTAGTGGTGGAACACCCTCCAGAGGCGGCCGGGCATCGCCGCGTCGCGCAGCAGCTCGTCCTTCTCCAGCGCGATCAGGGCGTCGCCGAGGCTGTCCGGCACGCGCTCGAGCGCGGCCTGGCCGTTCGACTGCTGGAGCAGGTCGTAGGTGTTGGCGCTCTGCGGCTCGCCCGGGTCGCTCTTCTTGCGGATGCCGTCGAGGCCGGCCACGAGCAACGCGGCCACCGTCAGGTACGGGTTGCAGGACGAGTCGACGCCGCGGTACTCGAAGCGCCCTCCGGACGCGACCCGGACGGTGCAGGTGCGGTTCTGCCAGCCCCAGTTCTTGTAGACGGGAGCCCAGAAGCCCTGGTCCCACATGCGGCAGTAGGAGTTGACCGTCGGGTTGCCGACGCACATGAGCGCGCCGAAGTGGTCGAGCATTCCGCCGAGGAAGTGCCGGGCCGTGTCGGACAGCTGCGCCGGTCCGTCGACGTCGTGGAAGACGTTGGTGCCGTCGTCGTCGACGAGCGTGAAGTGGTGGTGGTGCCCGTTCGCCGACACGCCGATAAACGGCTTGGGCATGAAGCTGGGCAGCAGGCCGTGCTTGCGGCCGACGGCCGCGCAGATCTGGCGGTAGGTCGTGATGTTGTCCGCGGTCTTGACCGGGCGGTCGAAGCGGAAGTTGAGCTCGAGCTGGCCGGGGGCGTCCTCGTGGTCGCCGTAGCTCATGTCGAGCCCTAGCGCCTGCCCGTACTCGACCACGTCGAGCAGCACCGGACGAAGCTCCTCGAACTGGTGTATGTGGTAGCAGTAGGGCTTGGTCACGCCGCCGGGGACCGAGCCGTCTTCGGGCCGCTTGAGCCACATCATCTCGGGCTCGATCCCGATCAGGAAGCTGTAGCCGAGCTCCTCCTCGAACTCGCTCACTACCCGCTTGAGGTTCTGGCGCGGGTCGGCGTCGAGGAGCTCGCCGGTCTCGGTGTCGTAGCAGTCGCAGAGCACGCGCGCCACGCGGGGATCCCATGGCAGCGGCGCGAAGGTGTCGAGGTCGGCGATGGCGGCGAGCTCGGACTCCTCCGGGCCGAAGCCGATGTAGTCGCCGACCCGGTCGACGAACAGGTTGGCGGTGGCGCCGTAGACGAGCTGGTAGCCCCTCTGGGCGACCTGGGGGAAGAAGTCGGCGACCACGCCCTTGCCCATGACGCGGCCGGTGATGGAGACCTGGCAGAAGAAGACGTACTTGATGCCCTGGGCCTCGATGAGCTTGGTGATGGCCTCGATGCGCTCACGCCGGCCGGGCTGGTTGCGGGCCTCCTCGAGGGTCTGCGGCGGCTTCGTGGATCTCGGGCTCTCCAGGACGGTGCTCACGTCCCCGCCGAACGTGAGGGGGGCAGCTGCGTCGACGGCGACGCTGTCGCTCATACGTCTCCTCCGAAGTCGTGGGGTCCTGCCGAGCCGCGCCGCTGGGGCACGGGGCGATCATAACAGCGCTTTGAGCAAATTTGTATAGGCCCGGCGCCGGCCGGCCGATACGACCCGCACCTGTGGCGGAATCATCGCGTGGCGCGAGCGATCGCCGGCACCGGCGGCATGTCCTCCAGCCACCTCATCACGTGCAGGTCCAGGCTGCGGGGTAGGAAGATGTCCGTCGAGTGCTCGACCGGGGCGCCCTCGGCGGTGCACGTCACGTGGTCGATCTCGAGCGCGGCCACCGTCTCCTGCACGGCGAGGGCCCTTCCCACGCGGTCGCGCCTCGTCAGGACCCGGGCCGAGATGTGCGCGCGCGTGTATGCCACAGGCACTCCCTGCTTCAGCAGCACATCGAGCACCATCTGGCCCCGTTCGAGCGCCTGGCGCAGGCGTGCCCGCGCCGGCAGCTCCACGTCTGGATGGACCAGGTCGCGCATCCATGCCCCGGGCTGCCCGTCCATCAGCAGCACGCGGGTGACCGTCACGGCCGGTGTGTCGGCCTCGAGTCCGAAGAGCTCGCCGGTCTCCGGCCCCAGCCGGGTCTGCGCCACCTCGAGCTCCCCCAGCTCCAGCCGAACCCCCCGCCTCCGCGCGAGCTCGCTGTACGAGACCAGCTTCTCGAGGCCCTCGTCGAGGCTGGTCGCCGCCACCCGGCCCACGTAGGTCCCGCTGCCCTGCCGCCGCACGATCTCGCCGCTCTCCTCGAGCCGGCGCAGCGCCGTTCGCAGCGTCCCGCGCGAGATCCCCAGGTGCGCCGACAGCTCCTGCTCCGGCGGCAAACGCTCCCCGGGCCGGTGCCTGCCCGTGGCCAGCCAGCCCCTGAGCGCCTGCTCCGCCACGTCCACCAGCGACTGTCTTGGCTCACGCGGCAGCGTGGCGCTCTCGGGCCCATTGGACATATTCGTCCGGATACTAACCCGGGGTGTCCGCCCCTCGCGGACTATTCGGCGTGCCGCGCGGGACTACGGCGGCCCGAAGCTTTGCCAGGTGCCGGCGGGCGGGCTCTGGTGCACGCCGGGTCGCGTCCAGTCGCAGACGCCCGCTGAGAAGACGGCCTGGAGCCGCGCCCACTCGGCCGGGCTGAACGGCACGGCGTAGTCGCGCGCGTCGACCGGTTTCAGGCTGCACTTGACGACGTCGGCCGCCACGTCCGCGCCGGCGACCTCGCGCGGAAACGACGCCGAGGGATAGAGGCGCTCGCATTGCGTGGACGGATCGCGCACCTGCCGCTCCGCGATGAAAGTCGGGCTCGCGTCGCGCGTGTTGCAGCCCTCGCGCAGGGCGGCGGGGCGATTGGCGACGACCTTCTCGGCCTGAGAGCGGCGCGAGCCGTCCGCGCGCACGGCGGTGATCCAGCGATCGAGCGCCAGGATCGCGTCGCGCAGCATCGGGCTGGTGGTGCCGTAGAGGCCGTGCCTGGCGTCCTCCACGAGCATGACCTGGTTGCGCGCGTGGCCGTTCGCCTTGCGTAGCCGCTCGCGCAGCGAGAACGAGTGGTAGCGGACGTGGATGTCGCCTCCGGGCATGTCGTCGAAGTAGGCCCGGTAGTCGACTATCGGGATCTCGGCGAGCCCAAGGCCACCGTTCGTCAGCCGGCCGCTCCGATAGGCGCGCCGCGTGGCCACCGGATCGGCCACGGTCCGCTGCGGGACGAGGTTCGCGTCGACGTCGAAGCCGCCGACGTGCTCGTTCAGGTCGAGGAACTGACCGGGCGTGATGGCGCCCTCGTTCAGCGCCGCCAGGCCGTACTGGATGCCGATGTTGTCCAGCGGGCGGCGGGCGAAGCCGGTTTCGGGGTCGCGGCCGTAGACGTTGATCGAGTGGTCCCACACGTCGCAGCGCGCTCCGCCTGGGTTGCTCTGCGGGTCGTAGGCGAGCGCCGGCGGCAGCACGCCGCAGAACACCCGCGGGTCGATGCGGCGGGCGCCGCTGGCCACGTTGGGCGCCGTGTTGTAGACGGCGAAGCCGGTCACGCGGCGCTTCTGCTCGGGCGTCCAGCCGTCCGCGCCGGACAGGTAGCGGTCGAGCAGCCAGGCGTCGGTGATGAAGGAGACCGTGCCGAAGCCGATCTCCGGGAAGCTGCAGCCGGGCAGGATGCCGTCCAGGAGCCCGGGGTAGTTGTCGGCGATCTGGTGCTGCTGGTAGGAGCCGCCCGAGCAGCCGAATCCCTGCGTGTGGGCCGGCGGGCCGTGTTCGGCTTCGGCTGGGCCCGCCGCGAGCAGCGCCGCCAGCAGCCCCAGGATCGGTCCGGCTCTCCTCACGGTGACCTCCCGTCAGCGGTGCCCCGCGGCATCATCGGTTGGGCTCGCGGCGCCTCAGCCGCAGATCCCGGTGTACCGGCAGGCGACGATGCCCGGCCGCTCGACCGGCCGGCCGGCGTCGATCGACCAGGCGAGCCGCACGAGCTGGGCGTGCGTCCAGGCGAGCGGCGTGGCGGAGAACGTCCCCTCGCCGGGCGTGAAGCCGGGCTGCCCGGAGGGAGGATGGTCGTCCCAGACCTGCTCGGGGAGCATGTGCCCGTCGGTCGCGGTGGCGGCGATCGCGGCCAGCCGGGCCCTCGCGGACCCCAACTGCCCGGCCGCGAGCTCGTACTCGCCGCGCTCGCCGGCGAAGATCGGCCACAGGCGCCCGGTGTTGCCGGGGCCTGGGAACGGACCGCCGTCGAGCGTCTCGCCGTAGCCGTCGTGGTTGTAGCGGTGCCAGAACTGCCCGTTCGGGGTCGTGACGCCCAGCTCGCGATCGACCACTGGGAGCGTCCGGACGATGTCCGGGTCGTCGGCGGCCTTGACCCCGAAGCGCACGAGCTCTAGGAAGCTGGGGTCGACCACGGTGCGCTGGTCGACCGTTGGGCCGCCGTCGCCGATGGTGTAGAGGGTGCCGGCGTCGGCGTCGCCGTCGACCGTCAGCCGGAGGTAGTACGGGTGATCGGCGAGGCTGCCGTTGGTGGTGCGGGTCCACTCGTCGACCCGCTCCTGCCACGCGTCGGCGACCTGGCGATAGCGCGCCGCGGCGTCGCGCCTGCCGTTGTGCTCGGCGATCTCGGCCGCGCACACCAGGGCGGCGATCTCGGCGGCGATCGTGGCGGGCGAGTAACCGTCGGCGTTCTCCCAGCGCTCCTGCGAGGCCGGGCCGCGCGCGAGGATGCAGCTCGCGGCGCGCTCCACATGCGTCCAGGTCGCCGCGTCGAAGCGCCGCAGCTGCCACGACATCACGATCGGGTAGGCGACCTCGTCGAGCTGCAGGTTCGGCCAGTGCGGCGAGCCGTCGAGGTTGGAGTTCTGCGGGAAGCAGCCGTCGGGCTGCTGCTGGCGCTGCCAGAGGTAGTCGAGCGCGCGCTCGGCCGCCGCGCGGTCGCCCGCCGCGAGCTGCGCGGTGGCGACCTGGTAGAGGTCGCGCGACCAGACGAGGTGGTAGGGCCCGGAGTAGCCGGCGATGTTGCCCCACACCCACGCCATCGACGGCGACGCGATCCCGGCGCCGCGATAGGTCTTGTCCTCCAGCGCCCGGAGGACCATCAGCGAGACGTCGTAGGTCGTCTCGAGCCCGCGGACGCTGCGCGGGCGCTCGAGCTCGCCGAGGTACTGGTGCCAGCCGCGCGCGTAGCGCCGTGCGGAGCGCTCGAAGCCCGAGCGCAGCGCCCTCGCGGCCGTGCGCGCCGCCGCGTCGGGCGAGGCGCCGAACCCGAGCGCCAGCGTGAGC
>JBOGXT010000488.1:0-3774 GCA_050694635.1 Thermoleophilaceae bacterium | reverse complement strand
GCGGCGCCGTGCGCGAGGGCGCCGCGCTGCTGCAGGGGATCGCGGTGTGCGCGCGCTGCGGGCGCAAGCTGAACGTGCACTACGACGGTCGGCGCGGTCAGGCGCGCCCGAGCTACTACTGTCCGGGCAGCATCCTGGTCGAGAACCGTGGCAGCTGGTGCATGCGCGTCGGCGGCATGCAGATCGACGAGGCGGTCGCCGGCGCGCTGCTGGCGGCGCTCACCCCGGCCGGCGTGAAGGCCGCGCTGCGAGCAGCCGAAGCGCTCGAGCAAGACCACGACGCCGCGCTCGGGCAGTGGCGGCTGCAGGTCGAGCGCACCCACTATCAGGCCGAGCGAGCCGAGCGCCGCTACCGCCAGGTCGAGCCCGAGCACCGGCTCGTCGCCCGCGGCTTGGAACGCGACTGGGAGAAGACGCTCGCCGCGCTCGCCGAAGCCGAGGCCGAACTCGCCCTGCGCGAGCAACAGCGCCCGAAGACCCTCACCGCAGATGAGCGCGAGCAACTCCTTCAGCTCGGCGCTGACCTCGGCCGCGTGTGGTCCGCGCCCACCACCACCGACCGCGACCGCAAACAGCTGCTCCGCACCCTGATCGAAGAGGTCGTCATCGACGTCGTGCGCGAGGAGCGCCGCGCGACGCTCACGCTTCGCTGGCGCGGAGGCGCGATCACCGAGCTGATCGTCCCGCTCCCGCGCCACCAGCCGACGATCCGCACCGACGAGGACACGGTCGCGCTGATGCGCCGCCTCGCGGTCCACTACGACGATGCGACGATCGCCGGGATCCTCAACCGCCAGGGCCGCCGCTCCGCCACCGGGCAGCGGTTCACAGCCCAGATCGTCTCCAGCCTGCGCACGTCCTGGAAGATCCCGCGCCACCAGCCGCCCACCGACCCGCCCGACGGCGAGCTGCTGCCGATCGCCCGCGTCGCCGAGATCCTCCAAGTCGCGCCATCCACGATCCACCGCTGGCTCGCCGACGGGTTCATCGCCGGCGAGCAGGACACGCCCGGCGCGCCCTGGCGGATCCGCGTCACCGACGACCTGCGCTCCCGGTTCGTCGAGCAAGCCCCCGAAGGCTGGCTGCCGATGCTCGAAGCGACGCTCGCGCTCGGCGTCTCCCGCCAGACCGTGTTGCACCGTGTCAAACGCGGCGAGCTCCAAGCCGTCCACGTCCGCAACGGACGCCGAAAAGGCCTGCGAATCCGGGTCCCAGCCGCCGAAACCGCCCTCTTCGACGCCACCCCCATGACCACTGCGGCAGTGTGACGATGGCTCCAAGAACTTCTCCAGATCGATGTCGACCACCCACTCATAGCCGTCACGGACGTGCTTCTTGGCCTCGGTGATCGCCGTGTGGCAGCTTCGACCGGGCCGGAACCCGTGGCTTGACGCGTGAAATGTCGGCTCATACACAGGTTCGAGAACCTGCCGCACGGCCTCCATCACCACCCGATCGACCACGTTGGGAATGCCAAGGCCGCGCTGCCCGCCGGTCGCCTTGGGGATCATCGCCCGGCGGATCACACCAGGCCGATAGCCCATCCAGCAGTCCGGCGCGCAGCTTCCGGGCAATCATCGGCCACTGCTCGCGCAGCGCGCCGATCGTCAGCCCGTCAGGACCCGGGGCACCCCGGTTCGCGACCACCTTCTTCATCGCCAAGTCGAGTCGCTCGACCACCTCCTCCATCATCGCCAGCGGGCTCGTCTTCTCGGTGACGATCGCCTTCGGCACCCCCGCTCGGCCTGCCCGGGACCGGTCCCGGACCGCCTCGCGAGCGGACCCCATGGGGTCTTCTGCTGTCGCGATCGCCAGCTCAAGCTGGCCCGCCGTTTGCTCGACCGGGACCGCCTTCCCTTGCCCGCCGCCAACGACGTCGGGCTGAGCGGGCATTACCCCGCCGTCCGGTACTACGCGGTCCTCCGACTTCTGCTGGGCCATCGGCCGTCGTTACCGCCGGCCTACCCGACCAGGGAGCCCAACAGATCTCCCAGGGTAAATCGTTGAGATTTCGCGGCGATCCCGTCGCCAATACGCCCGCGGCACCAACAGGAATCGGGCATCGCTGCCACGAGCCAGCTCACCCCGCCAACGGACGCCTTACGGCGCTTCACTTCCGTTCGAAACCACCACGCACCTACGGCTTCTTTCAGACCCGCCCTCACGGAAGCCCGGCGACGCCAACCAACAGCGCCGACCAGCCGCCCGGTCAATTCCGGGCCACGCCCTTGCCACATCGATGTTGGGTTCCCCCTATCAGGGCCCCAGGACAGGACTTCCACCTCCGATCTCAACAACATGCCTGGCACACGCGCGGCGGCCTGCGGCCGGCCCTGACGGGCTGCCCCTGAGTCGCTGCGCGCGCCCGGCAGGTCTCGCTCTCACCTTCCGGGGAGGGGGCGCAATCTCATGGCCTCAGCGCTTCCCGGCGTCAACAGACACGGATTCGCGGTTAACGCGTTAACGCGGTTTCCGTCCGCCTCGATGGTGACACTGCCGCGCATGTCCACTCCGGACCAGGAGCTCGCGCCGCGGCGCCGACGTCGGCGCGTCAGCAAGGCCGACCCTGAGCGGGCGGTGCCGATCGCTACGCGAGTAAGCCTGGCTGATCGCGCCCTTCTAGAGGACATCGCGTACCGCCAGCGCGTGACGACAGCCGACCTGCTGCGCACCGCGCTCGAGCCCCTGCTGGCCTCCGCGCGCGCGGAGGAGAAGGAGGAGCGAGCTGCTGCGTGACTGTTGAGCCACGGGCGGGGCCGCCATGAGGGGCCCGCCCCTTAACGAAGGAAGACCGTTGCTGCCAACAACGGTCTCCGGGTCCGAGATAGCCCTCGGGGGCGCACTAACAAGTTGTCTGGCTGAGAAGCCTAGCGGGCCGGCGGACGGAATGCCGACGCCTGCGCGACTCGGCGCGCGCGGAGACGTCCAATGAGCGGTCGTCGCCTGTTCAGACCTCCGCCGCCGGAGCGTTCCGCGCGGAACGCCGATCCCCTGACGCTGCCGACCGGCCAGCTCGCGCTCGCGCTCGCCGGCGCGCTGTGCGGGCCCGCGGCGTTGCGCAGCGTCCGCGAGCCGGGCGCGGGTGCCCGGGCACGCGTGGTGCTGGTCTTCGAACATCAGAGCGTCGGGCGGCTCGAGCTCGCCGTGCGCGCGACAGACGAGCGCGCGCAGCGCGCGGTCCGCGACCTGCGCGCCGACCCGGCAGGCTTCGCGCGCCTGCTCGCGGTGCTGGCCTGCGCGCTGCAGCTCGACGGCGAGCCTGGCCGCTTCACCTACGAGGCGGTCCATCGCCTCACGCACGGGCCGGGGGCAGCGAACGTCGACCGGTCGCGGCTCAACAAGCCGGTGGCCGAGCTGCTGCACCTGCTCGCGTCCGCCGCGTTGACGTGGACGCCGCCCGCCGGCCGCGGCGGACGGCCGCGCGGCGCGGTCGAGATCGGCCAGCTGGTCGCGGTCGAGGAGATCAACCGCAAGGCGCGTACGGTGCGCGTGGCGGCCGTCGCGCGGCCGCTGCTGACCCATTACTCGCTGCAGGTCATGCCCGCCGCGTTCCTGGTCGCCCGCCCGACCGGCGGGCGCTCGCGGCCTCCGGCGGCGGTGCTCGCCCGATTGCGGCTCGCGGCGCTGATCGCCGCGCGCTTCCGTCACGCCCAGCCCCAGCGCACCTCGTTCGGCGCGCTGCTGGAGCGCTTCGCCTGGGTGACGTTCGACACACCGGCGCAGGGCGGCGGTGCCGCGGAGGCGGCCGGGCGCGTGCTGCGCCCGCGGCTGCGC
>JBOGXT010000487.1:0-2142 GCA_050694635.1 Thermoleophilaceae bacterium | reverse complement strand
CTCCTGCGGCGGGGGTGCGTCCTGAAGGATTCGCGGGCCCCGACCCTCGGGACCGGCGCGCCGAACGGGCTCGCCCTCCGCGGGCCGGATGCCGGGCCGCGCCTGAGGAGGGCCACCCTCACGCTGAGCCCCGCCCCCCCGCTGCCCGCCGGAACGCTGACCGCCCTGACGACCGTCCTGCCCCCGCGCCGGCTTCCCACCGGACTGGGTCCCGCCAGCGGCGGCCTTCGCGGGCTTCGCGTCCTTCGCCTCGGGCTTCGCGGCAGGGGCGGACGCGCCGGCTCCGTTACCGAACGCGCGGGCGGCCTCCTCCTCCTCGACGCTCGAGGCAGCGACCTTCACCTCGAGGCCGGCCTTGCGCAGGACTTCCAGGGCCTCCTTGCTGGTGATGCCCCGTTCCTTCGCTATCTCGTGGACGCGCTTCTTTGCCATTCGCGAACTAAGTCTATGGTCTCCTGTTTGACTGTCACCGACGCCCGTATCGAACGCGCGAGGGCACGGCCCCCCGCGATGTTCGCGGCGCACTCAGGGCGGGCGCAGACGTAGGCGCCACGCCCCTCCAGACGGGCGTCCGGATCGACCCGGACGCCACCATCGTCGCCGCGCACCAGCCGAAGCAGCTCGCGCTTGGGGAGCGAGCGGCGGCAGCTGACGCAGCGGCGAAGTGGATCTACGACTCCTCTTCCTCCGGCTCCGACTCCGCGGCGGACTCGGCCACCGGCTCGGCGACCTCGGGGTCGGCCACATCCGGCTCCGCCGGCTGTCCGTCGACGATCTCCTCTACCGAGGGCTGAGCCTCGACCACCTCCTCCGCGGCGGGCTGGTCCTCGAGGACCTCCTCGACCGACGGCTGCTCCTCGACGAGCTCTTCCGCAGTCGGCCCCCCGGCGGCGACCTCGTCCGAAGTGGAGTCGTCGGCGTCGGCCTCCTCGGCCCCGTCGCCGTCCTCGGGCGGCACCACGTAGTCGGTGCCCTTGCCCTCCAGCTCCTGATGCGCGGGCAGGCCGCAGTAGCGCGAGCCGGGCAGCGAGGCGTTCGGGCAGCGCTTGCCGTTCGCGAGGATCGCCGCGCAGCGGCCGGCCACCTCCTCCTCGGCGTAGCCCATCTGCGCTTCTTCCTCGGCGAACTCGGTCTCGGAGCGGATGTCCACCCGCCAGCCGGTCAGACGCGCGGCCAGCCGGGCGTTCAGCCCGTCCTTTCCGATCGCCAGCGACAGCTGGTCGTCCGGCACGATCACGGTTGCCTGCTTGGCCTCGTCGTCCACCAAGACCTCGCGCACGCGCGCGGGCGACAAAGCCTTGGCCACGAACCGGGCGGGCTCCTCGTTGAACGGGATGATGTCGATCTTCTCGCCACGCAGCTCCGACACGACCATCCGCACCCGCGACCCGCGCGGGCCCACGCAGGCGCCGACCGGATCCACGCCGCTCGCGTGCGAGACCACCGCGATCTTCGAGCGATAGCCGGGCTCGCGCGCCACGTTCTGGATCTCCACCAGCCCGTCCGCGATCTCCGGCACCTCGAGCTCGAACAGCGACCGGATCAGCTCCGGCGAGCGCCGCGACACGATGATCGACGGCCCCTTCGCCTGGTTCGAGACGTCGGTGATGATGGCCTTGATGCGCTGGCCGTGGTCGTAGCGCTCGCCGTGCACCTGCTCGCCGCGCGGCAGCAGCGCCTCCACCCGCTCGCGCAGCTGCACGAGCGTGTAGCGCGAGTCGGACTGCTGGACGATGCCGGTGATCAGCTCGCCCACGCGGTCCTGGTACTCGGTGAACATCATGTCCCGCTCCGCCTCGCGGATGCGCTGGAGGATCACCTGCTTGGCCGTCTGGGCAGCGATGCGGCCGAAGTCGTGGGGGGTGACGTCGCGCTCGTCGATCTGCTCGCGGTACTGCATCAGCCGCTCCTGGTCGATCTCGGGCGGCTCGGGGTAGACCATCTCCCCGGTCTCGGGATCGACGGTGGGCTCGCCCGCCTCCTCCTCGACCTCGTCGAGCAGCTGCTCCTCCAGGTCGGGCGGCAGGATCAGCTCGTAGACGCGGAAGTCGCCGCTGCCGCGGTCCACCTCCACGCGCGCGTACTTCGCCGCCTCCGGAGTCTTCTTGTAGGCCGACAGCAGCGCGTCTTCGAGCGCCGCCA
>JBOGXT010000486.1:0-8118 GCA_050694635.1 Thermoleophilaceae bacterium | reverse complement strand
ATCCTGGCCGCCGCCCGCGGCATCGCGCGCGGCCGTCGCGGCACCAGCGAGGAGGAGCGGCTCAGGCAGGCCGTCCTGATGAAGCAGCTCGAGGTGGCCACCTACGACACGGTCGAGCGCCTCGCGGAGCGCGCCGGGGACGACGCCACCGCAAGGGTGGCGCGCGAGGCCCGAGCCGACGACGAGGAGCTGGCGCGCCGCCTCGCCCGTCGCCGGCTGCGCCTGCAGCGCCGCCGCAGTTAGGCGATCGGGACGCTCTGCGGATCGCTGCGCTGGCGCAGGCGGTTGTAGACGCTCGCCGTCACGACGGTCGGCTGGCGCCCATCCGGGACGAGCAGCGAGGTCTCGTCCTTGCGCCCCGCGCCCCTGATCCTCCGGCTGTTGAGGACCAGGTGGTCCTGGTGGAGCGTCACGTACAGGTGGCGCCCGCGGCGCCGGCGGGACAGCTCCCACTCGATCTCGACCCGGCCGCCGTCGAGCCGGGCGCGCAGCGTCGCGGGCTGGTGCGGATAGGTGAGGAACCCGAGCCTGTGGACGGCACGCCCGACCCACACGCGCAGCTTGCGGGTGCGAAGGCTCTTGTGCCAGTCCCCCGGGTTGTCCCACTTGGCGCCCTGGTGGCCGGGGCTGTTGGGGCCGTTGCCCAGCCGCCCGAGGAAGGCTCGCTCGGGGTTTCCCCACCTGCCGGGCCAGCGCGCCCAGTCGCCGAACTCGACCAGCGACAGGTTGTCGGCGGGCGGCCCGTCGTCGCGAGGATCGTCCACGCCGAAGAAGTAGGGGTGGGTGCCCGACTCGAAGTACGACGCGTGCGAGAGCGGCGCGACGAAGACGAGCGGCCGGTTGGGGTCGTCCTTCTTGAAGCACATGGACTTCTCGCGCCAGCACCGCGTCTCGCCGGAGTTGTGCTGCGCGTAGCTCGCCTCCTTCGGCTCCAGCCGCTCGTCGAGCCCGATCTGGACCATCTCCCAGTCGCCCTCGTGCTTTCCGAAGCCGAACAGGTGCTTCGGGTTGTAGTAGAGCCAGAACCAGTACTGGAGCCAGGTCCGCTTGCCGTCCGTGTCCCGCTCGACCCGGCCGTAGAGGCGTCCGCGGTGCGGCTCCTCCCACTCCATGCGCGAGGCGTCGCCGGCCTGGCCCGCGGCGAGCGCCAGGAAGTCGCCCGGGTCGGGATCGTCGTAGGCGGTGAGCGCGTCGAGCTCCAGCGGCTTGGCATCCGTGCTGCGAGCGATCAGCTCGCCGTGGTCGCGCAGCAGCAGGTTGCCGGGGTTGGCCAGCGCGGAGCCCGCCGCGAGCGTGCGGTAGTCGTACTGCGGATCGAACATCAGGACCGGCTTGTGGCGCTCGAGAAGCTCGAGGTCGTTCATCGCGTCCCCTCGAATCCGGTCGGCGTGTACACGGACATGATCTCCCTCATCATCCGCTCGGTGTCGCCGTCGTAGCGCGCCAGCTCGTAGCAGCCGAGCGGGTTCTCGATCACGTTGACGAGGCACCTGTTGCAGTAGGTGCAGGGTCGCTCGGGCCGATCGCGGCCCGCGGCGAAGGTCTTCACGAGGTCGTTGTTCGCGATCAGCGGCCGGGCGATCGTGACCGCGTCGCAGCGGCCCTCCTCGATCAGCGCGCGGATCACAGACGCGGTCTGGAAGCCGCCGGTGCAGAGCACGGGGATCGACACCGCCCGCTTCACAGCGTGGGCGTCGCCGGCGTTCGCGCCCTCCACCTCGAGCCCGCGCACGGTCCGGTTCCAGAGGAAGCGGAAGATCGGCCGCAGCGGCGCCCAGCGGGCCAGCAGGTAGTTGCGGAACGTGTAGAGGCCGCTCGAGATCATCGTGTCGTAGGTGCTCCGCGCGACGTCCACCGGCAGGCCGCCGGCGGGGTTGCGCGGGTGCGGGAACATGCTGCCGGTCGACACGTGGATCGCGTCGGCGCCGGCCTCCTCGACCCACTTGCAGATCTCGATCGACTCGTCGAGCGTGTTACCGCGCTTGTCCCAGAAGATCACGGCGTTGTTGTGGTCGACCGCGCTGATCTTGACCTGCAGGTGGAAGTCGTCCCCCACCTCGCGGCGGATGGCCCGGACGATCTCGAGCAGGAAGCGCGCGCGCCCGGTCAGCGACCCGCCGAAATCGTCCTTGCGGTCGTTGATCGCGGAGCTGAGGAACTGCGTGATGAGGTAGCCGTTCGCGGCGTGCAGCTCAACGCCGTCGAGCCCGGCCTCGCGCGCCCGGCGCGCGCCGGCGGCGAAGCAGCGAATCGCCTCCTGGACCTGCTCGGCCGTCATCGCCTGGCACTCGAAGCCGTGGAACGACTCGGTCTTGCTCGTCGAGCTGAGCGCCTTCTTGCCGAGGTTCTCGACGCCGCCCACGTCCTGCTGGCGGCCGGAGTGGCTCAGCTGGAGGATGAACTTGCAGTCGTGCCTGTGCACGGCCTCGCCGACCCGCCGCCAGAACGGGATCCGCTCGTCGCGGTCGATCGTGGCGTAGTTCGGCAGGATGCGCCCGCGTACGTGGACCGGCGAGTAGGACGAGACGATCGCGCCCACGCCGCCCCGGGCGAACTTCTCCTCCCAGTTGATCCGCGCCTGGGTGCCCGACCCGTCGTAGTTGTCGAACCTGCCCGAGATGTTCGAGCGCAGGATCCGATTCTTGATCGTCAGATTCCGGAACCGCAGCGGCTCGAACAGGACGTCAGCGCTCACCAGGGCTCGTGCTCGATCTCCTTGCGGTGACCGAGCAGGAAGTAGCAGTAGAAGATGTGGAAGAGCCCCAGCTGGAAGTAGGCCTTGCAGAGCATGAGGCTGTGGTCGCCGGGGTTGGGCAGCACCACGAAGTCGCGGATCACCCGGAAGGGGACGTTGCGCCAGGTGTTGAGGTCGACGTTGTAGTTGAAATGGCCGGCGTGGACGTATGGCCGGTAGAGGCGCTGGGGCGGCTCGTCCCTGACCTCCGAGACGCGGAAGTATCCGACCTGGATCGGCCGCCCATCCTTCAGCTTCACCTCCCACTCGCCGCGGAATCCCTTGTCGTCCTGCCGGCAGATCTCGTTGTATCCGAGCGAGCGCCCGTCCTTCCTGCGAAAGCCCTTCCTGAACTTCTCGCCGGAGAGGCGCCCGACCCACTCGTGGTTCCAGCCGCAATAGACGTACCCCTCCAGCTGGTCGAAGTTCGGTGGAGTGCCGCCCCGCACCACCTCCTCGAGCCCCTTTCGGTTGGTCTCCGCAAGGCTGTCGAAGGTCCAGCTCATCGTTGCGCGGCGATCTCGGGGGCCGCGTAGTCGGCCAGCGCCATGACAGTGAGCTGCGGGTTCACCGTCGTGGCGGTCGGGAAGACGCTGGCGTCGCAGACGAACAGGTTCTCGAAGCCGTGGACGCGGAAGGTCGGGTCCACCACGCCCTTGCCGTCGTCGGCGCTGAGCGCGTTGCCGCCCTGCGGATGGCCCGTGCCGATCGAGAGGTAGCTGCTGTTCTTCACGTAGTCGTCCAGCTGGTGGAGCTCCCTCTCGTGGGCGATGGGATGGAACCTGAACGTCGAGGGCATGACCCGCCGGGCGCCGGCGGCGAGGTAGATCCGCCCGAGCAGCTTCAGGGCGTCGACCAGCGTCTCCACGTCCTTGCGCGCGGGCGTGTAGTCGATGTCCACGCCACCGGTCAGGGCCGAGCGCAGTCGGCCGGTCTGCGTGGTGCCGACCAGGACCCCCGCCGCGGTGAGGTGCCGGAAGCGGCGCATGTTCTCGCGGTGGTCGTCGAGCCAGCCCGGCATGTTCAGCGCCTGGCTGACCACCGGGTTGAACCAGGTCTCCATCACGTATCCGGTCCCGGCCGGCGGCTGGTAGTAGTGGGAGATCTGGACGCCGTCGAAGGAGTCGAGCTCCTCCTCGAAGTCAGCCGTGATCGGCGAGGCCATGTTGAAGCAGACGTCTCGCCCGGTGCGCTTGCCGATCTTGCTCTGCATGAGCAGCCAGCTGGAGGCGATCGCGCCCGCCGACACGACGATGGTGCGCGCCTCGACGCGGAGCTTGCGACCGTTGCCGAGACGCGCGAGCACCGCCTCGGCGCGTCCGTTGCGACTCTCGATCTTCTCCGCGCGGCACTCGGGCAGGATCCGGAGGTTGTCGACCCCGAAGCGCTCCTGCCCGTCCGGGAGCACCTTGTCGAGCATGGAGAGCTTGGTGCCGAACGGGCAGCCGATGTTGCAGTACCCGCTCCCGGGGCAGTCGGAGATGTTGGCGGCCACGACGTCGACGTCGTTCGGAGGCTGGGTGAGCCCGAGCCTCCGCGCTCCCTCCAGGAACTTCTCGGCGCCGAGCTGCAGATGCTGGCTGGGCGGCTTGCGGATCTGGAGCCAGTCGCGCACCCGCTCGAACGAATCGGTCAGCGGCCCCTCCGTCAGGCCGGCGCCGCGCTCGTTCCAGTCGTTCAGCACCTCGGGCGGCAGGTTGAAGCAGACCGCGTTGTTGACGACGGTCGAGCCGCCCACGCACATCCCCTGCAGCACCTGGAAGCTGAAGTCGCGCGAGAGCTGGAGGGCGCCGTCGGCGTATAGGTTCGAGATCTGCTGCACCTCGTCCTCGCTGAACTCCGAGGGGTGCAGATGAAGGCCGCGCTCGAGCAGCAGGACCCGCCTGCCGGCCTCGGCCAGGCGGTACGCGACGATCGCTCCCCCGGCGCCGCTCCCGATCACCACGGCGTCGGCGGACACGGTGTCGCCGTCCAGCTCGCCGGGCGACACACAGGTCAGGCGCCGTAGCTTCGCCGGGACCGACCTGACGGCATCCGGATAGCGGTCGCGCTTCGAGAAGGGCTTGTAGCCCACCGAGTCGAACGTCGCCGTGTCGCTGTAGTAGCCGAGGTAGGCCATCTGCATCGAGAGGCGGAACATCGCCTGGATCAGGCGGCGCCCGATCCGGATGCGGCCGAAGGCGACGTCCTCGATGAAGCGCTTCTTCACGAACTCCCGGCGCGCCTCGCGCTTCATCGTCGGGAGCGGCGGCGCCAGGAAGCGCAGCGGGTAGAGCCAGAGTCCGAACAGCGCCACCTTGACGACCCATTTGCGCTGGGCGCGGAAGCTCCCCATGTAGCTGTCGACGTTCGCCGCGACCTTCTCGGGCGCCAGCAACTCTGTATCGACGACCACCTCCGCGAGGGCGGCGAGCGCCTTGAACGCCGGCTTGGGCAGGAAAGGGCCGCCCGACGGGCGCGGCGCCGACTCGATCGGGGCTGAGATCCTGATGGCGCGACTGTATGGCCCGCCCGCGACGGATCGCAACCGCCCCCGGCCGGGGCGTCCGCTCAGGGCGACACGCCGTAGGCCTCCGTGAACGCGTCCTGGGCGTAGGCGAGCGAGGCGTACCCGAAGCCTCGGTCCCCCCAGCCCGTCCCCCAGCTGTTTCGCACGATGAAGCGGTCCGGCGTGTAGCCGACCAGCGCGATCGCGTGCCCGCCGCGGGCCGTCTCGGGACGGTAGGCGTCGAGGTTTCCGGAGTTGTCGCTCGCGTCGTACCAGGTGCGGTCCACGTCCAGGCGCGTGAGGATCGGGCCCTTGGTCGCCAGCCAGCGCCTCCACTCGTCGATGTCGGCCGGGCGCCGCAGCGTGAGGTTGAAGTAGCTCGAGATCTTGAACTGGGCGGCGCGGGCGTAGAACGCCTCCTCCTCGCCGGTGAACAGCTTGCCGGTGGCGAACGGCAGCACCTGCTCGCGCACGGCGCCGTACTTGCGCGACACGTCCAGGGCCGCCTTGAGGCTCGTGCCCGCCACCTCGATGAAGGTCGTGGGAGCGGAGTAGAACTGGTCGGTCTCCTTGGAGGCCATCCACGTGAAGCGCGGCGCGAGCTTCTCGTTCTGCTTCAGCCGGCCGGTCTTGACGAAGTGCCAGCGCAGCACGGAGTCGGCCGTGGCCCAGCCGACGCACGAGCCGCTGCCGCCCTGGTCGCCGACCTTCCACCATGCCGTCCGAAGGTCCTTCGCCGCGGGGACCGCCGCCCGGCGCGCCGCCAGCAGGCCGGCCTGGTCGGCGTGCTCCATGCGCCAGTCGCGCTCGGTCTCGCGCGACGGAAGGACGTTCAGGATTCTCTTCACGGGCTTCGCCTTGGGCATTCGAAGGCCTCCGCTGTTGTCGGGGTGGGCTGCGGAGGTCATTCTTTCCGGGATGACGGACAACGAGCAATACGCCGACCTGGTATTCGAGGGAGGCGGGGTGAAGGGCATCGGGCTCGCCGGCGCCTTCGCCACGCTGACCGAGCGGGGCTTCACGCCCAAGTCCGTGGCAGGCACCTCGGCCGGCGCCATCACCGCGGCGCTGGTGGCGGCCGGCTACAGCGCGGCCGAGCTCGACGCGATCCTGCGCGACCTGCCCTTCGCCGACTTCAAGGACAAGGGTTGGGAGGACAAGGTGGGGCTCCCGGGCCAGCTCTTCAGCCTGCTGCACGACAAGGGCATCTACGAGGGCAAGAGGTTCCAGACCTGGATGTCCGAGCTACTCGAGGCGAGGCAGATCACGCGCTTTGGCCAGCTCGCCTACGAGGACCCCGAGGTGCCGGGCAAGCACTACAGGCTGAAGGTGATCGCGTCGGACGTGACGCACCGGCGGATGCTCGTCCTGCCGGACGACGCCGGCCACCTCGGCATCGTCCCCGACGACCTTGACATCGCATACGCGGTGCGCATGAGCATGTCGATCCCGATCTTCTTCGAGCCCGTCGTGCATTCGAACAAGGACACCGGCGAGGAGCACATGATCGTGGACGGCGGGATGCTGTCCAACTTCCCCGTCTGGCTCTTCGACTCCAAGGGGCGCGAACCGCGCTGGCCGACCTTCGGCCTGATGCTGGTCGAGCCCGAGCCGCAGAAGCCGATCGGCCACCGTCTGGAGGACGAGGACCACGGCGTGGAGCGGGGCTCCCTGATCGACTACGTGAAGAGCCTCGCGTCCACGATGATGGCGGCGCACGACCGGCTCTACCTCGAGAGCGCCACCTACGCGCGCACCATTGCGATCAAGACGCTCGGGGTCGGCACCACCGAGTTCGATATCAAGCCCGAACGGGTCAAGGCCCTCTACGAGTCGGGACAGGCGGCGGCGTCCGACTTCCTCGACAAGTGGGACTTCAAGGCCTACATCGAGGAGTTCAGGCGCGGCAAGGAGCTGCCCGGCCGGCGGGATTTGCTGCACAGCACTTGACGGCGCTGCGCGGGTGTTCATAGTTACAGACAGCACGAGCTCTGGCCCGCTCTACCTCTGAAGGAGGCCCCCATGTCGCTGAATCGCGTGGTCGCCCTGGCAACGCCGCTGTTCGCCGCCGCCGCGGGCTGGGTAGCCACCTGGCTCGCCGACAACGTCCCCGGCGTGTCGATCGATCAGGGCGCGCTCGAGGAGATCTTCATCGCCGGCGCCCTGGTGGCCCTCGCGCCCGCGGCGCAATGGCTGAACGGCTGGCAGAAGCACGAGGCGCGCCAGGCCGAGGCCCAGCAGGCGCTCGAGATCGCGAACGCGGCCCCGCCCGCGCTGATCGCCGTCGAGCCTGACGAGGACGAGAGCCCGTTCGACGAGTTCGGCGAGTTCGACGAGCTGGACGAGCTCGACGAGCTGGATGACCTCGACGAGCTCGACGAGGGGCTGATCGCCGAGGACGAGGAGCCCGCCCGGACAGGAGGCTGATCATGGCGTCGCCGAGGCTGATCGAACGGCTCAGGGCGGAGGGCGTGCTCCGGCCCCAGGCGGTCGTCGAGGAGGCGAGGCACGCCGGCCTGCGGCTCCCCCTCGCCTGCGCCCTGCTCGAGAAGGAGTCGGGCGGCGGGCGCAACGTCTTCGGGCACGACCCCACGATCTTCGTAGGCGCCGGCGAGGTGACCCGCGCCAAGTACGCCGAGTACAAGCGGCGCCGCATCGCCAGCGGCAACCGCCTCATGCAGGGCGTGGGGCCCTGCCAGCTGACGTGGTGGGAGTTCCAGGACTCCGCCGACCGCGAGGGCGGCTGCTGGCGGCCGGAGATCAACATGCGCATCGGCTTCCGCCACCTCGCCGCGTTGATCAAGGCGCACGGCGAGGCCGTCGGGGCACGCCGGTACAACGGCAGCGGCGACGCGGCCGAGGCGTACAGCCGCGACCTGCTGGCGAAGGCGCGGGT
>JBOGXT010000485.1:0-9026 GCA_050694635.1 Thermoleophilaceae bacterium | reverse complement strand
CGCGCCCTTCGGCTCGAGCAGATCGCCCAAGAGCGCCGAGACGTTTCCCTGCACCTCGATCACCCGCCGCGCCTTCACCAGCTCCGCCTCCGCACGCTCGGCGCGGCGCCGCAACGCCGCGATCTCGGCGTCGCGCCGGTCGGCCGGCTTGCGCCCACGCGGACGCGACAGCGCCTTCAACGCGCCGGCGTCGCGCTGCTTGCGCCAGTACGTCAGATGCGAGGTGTACAGCCCCTCGCGCCGCAGCAGCGCCCCGACCTCGCCCGCTCGCGAGCAAGCGTCGGCCTCGCCCAGCACCCGCAACTTGTACTCCGCCGAGAACCGCCTGCGCTTCGCCCGCTCGACCAGCTCGGGGTCAGGCGCCCCCTCGCGGACGGCCGGCGCGGCGGCAGCTTCGCTGCGCTCGCCTACGGCTCGCTCCGCTCCGCGGCCGCCGACACCGTTGTTCGACTCCATCAACGACATCACGTGCTCCGATCTCGCCCCCAGAACTCAGTAGTTCCTTCGTCATGACCGTCTCACGTGACGTTGGCAGAGAGGGTGCGCGCAGACGTGGCAGAGCTCAACCGTCGAGGATCGGAGCGCGGCTTCGATCCCAGCAAGGGGGCAACCGTCCAGCCGCATGAGGTGCGCCCGCCCAACGGAGCGTTCGTCGTGGCCTACATGCGCGGTGAGGCGATCGGTTGTGGGGCGGTCAAGCACTACCCCGGCAATGTGACTGACATTAAGCGCATGTGGATCGCCGAATCGGCACGGGCCTCGGGCTCGGCCGTCGGCTCCTCGAACATCTCGAGCGCCTTGCCCGCGAGCACGGATCAAGCGAAGCGCACCTCGAGACCAGTGACGTGCTGCCAGAGGCAATCGCGCTCTACCGGTCGGCGGGCTACGTCGAGGTGCCGCCGTTCAACGACGAGCCGTTCGCCGACCGATGGTTCGCGAAGCCGCTGGGCGATGCCAGCGGCCCGTAGGAAGATCGCGCGGATCGAGCTCTGAATAGGCGCGCGGCTGGTTTCCGCGTGATTGCAGTAGCGCGCTGCGTGTCGTCGCACACGCTTAGTCGAACGACGAGGCTTTCGTGACGTGGCTGTAGCTTCCGCACATCGCCGCGGGCGGCGGGGGAGTCACGCATAGGCTGCTCACCGCATAGCGTCGCCCTGCTCGCACCAAACGTCGACACCGCGACGCGCATTCGGGAGGATCCAGCGCCACACCGGCTCGCCCATCCTGCTGGTCAACGAGATCGTCGGCTCGGCAGGGGTCGTCGTCCTCGTGATGGTCCCCTGGGTGCTCGGCGGCATCGACCCCTCTCGTGAGGACCTGACCTGGGCGATCCTTATCGCCTACGCGCTCGGACTGGCGAGCCTGTTCACCCTCGTCCTCTCGGTCTTCGACCTGGCCGGGACTAACAGCGACCTGGCCCCCACTGCCAGCCAGTAGCTCGGGAGTTACTCCAGCAACCGCGACAGCTGGGCCGACACCCCAGCGATCAGGATGTGGCGGAAGCGGGCTGACGTGCAGCTTATCTGGAGCCTGGCACGCTTCCCCGCGCGCGACACGCGACCTCGAGCCGCTCGTCCGGAGACAGCGATGGCGACATTGACTCGGAGGTGGGGCAGGCGCGCGGCAACCGGGGGCGGGGCCGAGCAGGTGTGCCCCTTGGTTCAGCCCATCAGCCCGTTACAAGTTCGAGTGTTGGCAGGGACCGGGCGGTCGACCTGGTGCACGTGCCGGGCGGGGCGGCCCTGGTCGCGCACCGCTGAATGGCGTCAGCCGTCGCCAGCGGCAGCCATAGCGCTCTCGCGAGTGGCGAAGTCCGCCCGCCTGGCGATGAGGTCATCGCGGATCTCGACGATCTCGTACATGCGCATCTCGACCGTCGCACGGCTGCTTTTTCCGCGACCTCTTATCCGAGCGGCGGCGAACACCCGGCCGTGTGCTCCCTCGACGACTTCCTCGGTCTCGAGTTCGAGCTCCTCCCAGCTCTCCCAGACGTCGTTCAACCATCGGCGAACACCGTCCCGTCCGTGAAATTCGCCCTCCATGGCTCCGGCGCCGCTTAGCCACTCGACCTTCGGATCGAGCAGGGAGAGGAGGCGGGAGGGATCTCCGGTCTTGAACGCCGCGCTGTAGGCCGCGTGTCCCCGTCGAACAAGCTCGGCGTTGTTGCTCATTTCGCGCCAGTATTCCTCAACTCAGCTGGCTGGGCTTTCGCAATCGCCCCGCAAGCGACACGGCCGCCGCCTTCCCGAGAGCGAGCGCGGCTGCTTGGCGCCGGATTGCCCAAGACGGTCGGTGGTCGCTGGCGAGCGGTTGGGTCGTTGCTGCCCGGTCCGCCGGGCTGTGTCGGCTGGGGTAACTGGGTCGGGTCGCTGGCCGGCGCGTTGCTCGCGGCCGTAAGCCGGCCGGGAACCCGAGTGCGCGGAGCTCAAGGTAGAGCGTCGTAGCGATGTCACGGGTGGTCAGCCGGTCGCGAGTGGCCCGCGACTACGAGCTCGCGCCTGCCGAGGGTTCCTTCGGTACTCGCGGTCGTCGCAACACCGCCGTCGCTGGTGGTGTCGATGCTCGGCTTCAATGACCACCGCATGGTTGCCGAGAGAGTTCAGCCGTTGTGGGCCGGCGTTGCAGCGTGGCGACTTCCTCACCGACGCCGCAGCGCGGATCGGGACATATCGCAAGAAGGGCACGCGCTGGGTGGCCGCCGCGGGCAGGGTTCCGTCCCCGCCCTGGCCGTGACCATGCTCAACATGTCCACGCGCATGTCTGTGTTCAGGGCGTCAGCGTGCCGGAAGGAGTTGGCTTGAGACACACGGATCATCCCGCTGGGGTTAGCGGTGGTCGGCGAGTCCTGCCAGTGCTTGGCCGGAGAGGTAGAGCCCGAGTCCGTAGATGGCGTGGGCGCGGATGCTGCGGAGCCGGGTGATGGTGGGGTTGGGGTCTTGGAGGCGGCGAGGCCCATCCCGAAGGCCGGTTGCATGAGGACGAAGGACGCGACAGTGGAACCGAGGCCGGTGGCCAGGGCTGGTCCGAGCGTGGGTCGTTCGGCCCATCGGGGATGGCACGAGGCTGTTGCACAAAGCCGTTTTGGGAACGCTGCTGCGCGCTCGCGGAAATGCGCACCAGCGCGGTTGAGCGCGCCGACGTCGCGACGGCCGGCGCGGGCGTGACGGCGGCGATGGCCGTTTTCGCAACCCACGCTTAGAACCGATCCAGCGAGCTCGGCGGGGCTTTGTGCAACAGCCTCGCACGTGAGCAGCAGGCTCGCGAAGCCAACGCCGATGCAGTAGTGCGCGACCAGCCCGAGCTTCTTCTCCTTGGGTACTGAGGCTGCCGCGGCGATGCTGTCGTGGGTGAACTGCCCGCGTGGCATGTGCCCGATCCACCGTCCGACAAGTCCGTAGTCCAACGGTGGGACCCCTGTGGTGCGTAGGATTGCTTCGGCTCCGAGGTCCATGGTCGCGGTCGCGCCCACTCCGACCAGCGAGGCCCTGCTTGCTCGTTTCCACAACGTGCTCATGTTGCCCTGTCCTTTCATTCATCGATCCGATCCCGGCACGGCCTCGAGGCCGCAGAGCCCTGCCACTCGACCTTCCGTCGGCTCTGCCAGTCACCTACGCCTGTCCGACAGACCACCGTGGGCGAAGCGGACGGTGTGATTCCATCGCGCTCGTTGAAGTCGGGCTCGATCAGGGCCGCGTTGCGTCGCCGTTCCAGATGCAGGTATACGCCAGGCGGGTCGGCGGCTCGACCTCGGCGTAGCCGCCGCCGTACTCGACGTCCTTTGTTTGGATCGCGCATGACCACCCGCACGACACCGCCCACGCGCAGGTCGACCTCGACCTCGGTCGTCTCCAGTCGTGCTCGGCGCGCCAGCAGCGGCGGATCACCTCCTCGCTCGTCCAGGCGTCGAAGACCGCCTGGATCGGCGCGTGGGATCTGGCGCTCGATGCGGAGCGTGTGGCCGCTCATGTCCCGCGTCGGCGGCGGCGCTGCACGCGCAGCATGGGCCAGCCGCGGGCTAGGAGGAGCCCGCGCCGGCGCCGCTCAGCGCCGGCAGCAGCTCCTCCAGCGGCACGCCAGCGACGTGCGCGATCATCCGTCCTCGCCGTAGGCGTCGTGGTAGTTCCACCACTGGCCGGCGGCCGCGGTCTGCGGGTAGCCCTCGAGCGAGTCCTCCCACTTCTCCTGGCGTCCGAGCGCGGTGATGTCGAGGAGGCTCCAGGTATTGCCGATGTGCTCGGCGCCGCGGCTGTGGACGAAGTAGGTGCGGAAGATCCGGTCGCCGTCGCGGATGAAGGCGTTGTGCCCGTGCCACTCGTCCACGCCGAAGTCCTTGTCGAAGTCGTCGGTGATCGTGTACCACGGGATGTGCTGCCAGCCCATGCGCTCCTTAAGGCCCTGGATCTCTCCTTGGGGGGCGCGCGAGGCATTCACGAGCGTGGTGTCGCGCGCGTTCAGGTGGGCAAGGTGGGCGACCTGGTCGGTGACCATCGAGCAGCCCACGCAGGCCCGCTCCGGGTACGCCCCACCCGCCTCCGCGTAGGTGGTGACGTCCGGTGCGTAGAAGGCGCGGTAGACGATCAGCTGCCGACGGCCGTCGAACAGGTCGGCGAGGCTCGCCGGGCCGTCCGGGCCCTCGAAGCGGTACTCCTTCTCCACCGCCATCCACGGCATCCGCCGCCGCTCGGCGGCAAGCGCATCGCCCGCCCTGGTGTGCTCCTTCTCCTTTACCAGCAGCTCCTCGCGGGCTGCCTTCCACTCCTGTGGCGACACGATCGGGGGTGTGTTCATTTCAATCTCCCTTCTGGGTCTTACGAAGTAGCCGCTGTTGGTTGAGACACCGGCCGCGACAAGGACCGAACGCCTAGGCACGAGAAGCGTTCCCGCTCGGCCGCGGACGTCCGGCGCTGGGCAGTGTCGCCTTGTCGATCACGGCCCGGGCTCCCGTCGGCGTCGCAGTCGCAGCGTCAGCCACGCGCGCGCCAGCAGCAAGCCGGCGCCGGTGACCGACGGCAGGATCTCCTCGAACGGGACGCCTCCCAGGTGAGCGATCACGCGCTCTTCCCATACTCGTCGGGAAGCCTCCACCACTCGGGGTGGGTCTGGGTCCGCGGGTATCCCTCGGGCGAGTCCTCCCACTCCTCCTGGCGCCCGAGCGCGGTGATGTCGAGGAAGCTGAAGGTGCTGCCCAGCGCCTCGTCGCCGCGGCCGTTGACGAAGTACGTGCGGAAGATCCGGTCGCCGTGGTCACGGAGAAGACGCTGGTGCCGTGCCACTCGTCGACGCCGAAGTCGTCCGTGATCGTGTACCAGGGAATCTGCGAGCCCATCCGCGCCTTCCAGCGCTCGATGTCCGGCGGGGGGCGCGCGCGAGACGCACGCGAGCGTCGTGTCGCGGTCGTTCAGATGCGCGGGGTGGGCCTCCCGGACCGCCCTCATGGAGCAGCCGCGGCAGCCCTTCTCGGGCCAGCCCGCCACGCCAGGCTCGAAGAAGAAGCGATACAAGATCAGCTGGCGGCGTCCCTCGACCAGGTCGAGCAGGCTCGCCGGCCCGTCCGGCCCCTCGAAGCGGTACTCCTTCTCCACCGCCATCCACGGCATTCGGCGGCGCTCCGCCGCGATCGCGTTGCGCAGGCCACGACCGCACAGGCCACGGACGAGCTCGTCGAGCGCGCCCACCTCCGCCGGGCCGGCGGCAACGCCGATGTCGTTCGCCACCTCCTCGGGCCGGCCCCTCGTTCGGCTTTCTTCAAGCCGCATCTGCCGCACCTCCTTCCTCGGCCAGCTGCTTCAGCGCGGCCAGCCGCGGGATTGGCGATGCGCGTCGTGCTGCCAGCATCTCGAGCTCGACCCGCTCCTGCGGGACGGCCCGCGGCCGGCCAAGGAGCAGGAGCGCCAGCGCCACGCCGATCGCGGCCAGGACGCTGCAGGCCAGGAACGCAGACTGGAAGCCCTCGGTCAGGACGACGAGCGGATTCGCACCTTCGTTCGCCGCCAGGTAGGCCTCGGAGCGGGAGACGGCAACCGTCGTGACGATGGCGACCCCGAGCGCGATCCCGATCTGGAAGGCGGTGTTGCTGAGGCCCGACGCGACCCCGGACTCGCGCTCGGCCACACCCGAGAGGGCGGCGATCGTGGCGGTGGCGAAGGCGGGGCCGATGCCGAGGCCGAAGACGAGGATGCCGAAGAAGATGTCTCCGAAGTAGCTGCCACCGACAGGCACCTGCGCGAGCAGGAGCGACCCCGCGCCCAGGAGCGCCATGCCCGTCGCGGCGACCGGCCGGAAGCCGACCTTGGCGACCGCGGCCTGAGCGACGATCATGCCGGCCGCGGCCGCAACCGGGGTGACGACGAAGCTGGCGCCGAACTCGAGCGCCGAGTAGCCGAGCACCTGCTGGGCGTAGAGCGTGAGGATGAAGACCATCCCGTTGGCGGCGCCGAACGTGAGCATCACGCCGTTGGCGCCGACGAGCGTGCGCGAGCGAAGCAGGCGCAGCGGCACGAGCGGCGCCGGATGGCGCGATTCGATCACCGCGAAGATCCCTAGCAGGGCCACCGCGGCCGCGAAGAGGACGATCGTTTGCAGGCTGCCCCAGCCGGCGTCGGGGCCTTCGACCAGCGCGTAGACAAACAGGATGAGCGCGCCGGTGATGGTGAGCGCACCGGCGGGGTCGTAGCTTCGCCTCGCGGTCGTCGTCCGGCTCTCGCCCAGGAGCACTGGGCAGAGCGCGAGCGCGATCAAGCCGATGGGGACGTTGATGAAGAAGATCCACTCCCAGCCCGGGCCGTCGACGAGCGGGCCCGCGATCAGGTACCCCGCGGTGGCGCCGAAGGCGCCCATCATGCCCCAGATCGCGAGCGCCTTGTTGCGCTCGGCGCCCTCGAACGTGGTCGAGATGATCGAGAGGGCGGTGGGGGTCATGATCGCCGCCCCGATGCCCTGGAACGCACGGGCTCCGATCAGCGCGCCGGGCGACCAGGCGAGCCCGCACAGGAGCGAGGCGAGGGTAAAGAACAGGAGCCCGACCATGAACACGCGCCGCCGGCCGAGCAGGTCGGCGGCGCGGCCGCCCAGCAGGAGCAGGCCGGCGAAGGTGAGCGCGTAGGCGCTGATCACCCATTGCAGCCCCTGCTCCGAGAAGCTCAGCGCTTCTTCGATCGAGGGCAGCGCGACGATCACGATGTTGGTGTCGAGGATGACCATGAAGAAGGCGAAGCAGAGAAGCGCAAGCGCCCACCAGCGGCGCGGGTTCGGAGTGACGGTGCTCATCTCGCAGCTCCCGGCCTCGAGGTGCCGATTTCGTTCGGAACGTCTCCTTGCTCGGCTAGTCGCTTCAACGCGGCCAGCCGCGTGTCCCAGTCCGATGCGAGGCTCGCCATCCAGCGCGCCGTCTCGGCCAGCGGCTCGGTGCGGACCGCGAAGACGACCTCGCGTCCCACCCGCCGTCGCTCCACCAGGCCGGCTCGACCGAGCACCGCGAGGTGCTTGATCACGGCCGGGCGCGAGACCGGCATCTCGGTCGCCAGCGTCGTCGCCGTCCCACGGCCGCGGCCCGCCAGCGCCTCCAGCAGGCGCCAGCGGGTCGGGTCGGCCAGGGCCGCGAAGACCTCGGTCCGGGTGTCATTCACATCCGCACCCGGGTCGCGTAGTCGGCGAGCTCGCCGAGCTCGAGCGACCAGCCCTCCGAGTTGGCCTGGTAGTTCTTGGCCTGCTGATCGGGCGAGGTGTCGAGGCTGGCAAAGCCGGTCTCGACCACGCGGACTCGCGTGCCGTCCCCCTCTTCGACGAGGGTGAACTCGACCAGGGTCGAGTTCCCGTTGACGGGCTCGGCGCCGCCCGGGTCCGTGTACGGCGACCAGCGGAACGCGAACGCCGTGGGCTCGTCCACGCGCTCGATCCGGCCCCGGCTCGCGCCGTGCTTCTCCCAGCGCAGCTCGAGCTCGCCGCCCTCGCGCAGATCGATCTCCGCACCGGCGTCCCCGAACCACGTCCCGAGGTGCTCCGCCCGGGTGATCAGCGCCCACACCCGCTCCACGGGGGCGTTGATAAGAACGTCACGCTCGATCCTGTCTTTGGTCATAAGTCCTCCTTAGATGAAACCTTCGAGTTACACCTCAACTGTAACACCTGGGTTACTCCTGCGTCGCGCGGGAGCTTCAACCGGCCTCCACGCGCCCGATCACGTCGAGTCAGACCGCGGGCTGAGCGGCACCGCACCTACCGGCGCGACATCGGCCCCAGGGGCTGGCTCGCGGTGGTCGTGAGCTCTGAGCGGGAGCCCGAGATGGAAGTCGTGAACGTCCACACTGGGCCGCTGGTCATCGACCGCGCGGACGACGACTCGGAGGAGGACGTCCTCGCGGGCGTGCGCTCCTTCTCGGGCGGACCATCACCGCGTTTGCCGTTCGAAAGGAGCCGAAGAGCCCGCCCGTGTGCGATCCGGATTGCACTCGCGACGGCGGTGCGACGAGGGCGCCGTTGGGGAGCGAGGCGGCGACCGCGGAGCAAGCCAGCCCCGAAAGAGGCGGGTCAGCGATGGGATCACCAGCCACGTCAGGGCCGTCACCATCAGCGCGCTCAAGAGCAGGCTGCGAAGCGGCAGCGGCCACGCCGCCATGGTGGGCTCGAACACCGCCAGGATCAGCGTGATCACGGCGTAGGCCCCGGCCCACGTGATCAGCGCGAGCTTGTAGCGGGGCGGCGACGAGGCGCATTGCTGGGCTCGGCTCTCGGACATCTCGACTGCCTCCCGTGAGCCTCACGACTTCGCCATCGCGGCGGACTGCTCGCCTCGCGGGTCGTTGCTGCCGCGCGTGAGCAGCCACGCGGTCGCGAGTCCGAGCGCGAGGCACAAGGGCGAGTAGATGGCGAGGTCGAGGCGGTCATAGACGTCCTCGAGACTTCGCGCGAGGTCGATCGGGATGGAGACGAGCCCCCGCGCCAGCAGTACGCCGGAAACCCCCCAGGCCGCCTTGCGTACAGGTCCGCGCGCACCGTTCGCGCCGGCGCGAACGGTTGCCGCGGCGGCC
>JBOGXT010000484.1:0-10643 GCA_050694635.1 Thermoleophilaceae bacterium | reverse complement strand
TCGCCGGCGAGCCGCCGCTCGGTGTCGCGCATCGCGCGCTGGCGCATCAGCTCGAGCGCCACCACGGTCACTGCCTGCTGCAGGATGAGCCGCTCGAAGTCGCCAAGCCCGCCCGCGTCGCGGGCGGCCACGAGCCAGGCCTGGGGCGCGCCCTTGCCGCGGATCGAGATCGGGAGCACGAGCGCGCGGCCCGCCATCTCCGGATGATCGGGGGCGAACTCGCCCGCACGGCCGCGCACCTCAGCGGCGATCTCGTCCATCGCGGCAGCGGGTATCTGGCGCCGGAAGGTCTTGCTCGCGATCGGCTCCCCGCGCGCCGACAGCACGCAGACGGCGCCCCCGATCGCAGCGGCGAGCGCCCGCACCACTTCGTCGAGGCCACTCTCCTCGAGCACGAGCCGCTCGAGGCGCTTGTGGATCGCGATGCCGCGCTGCAGCACCTCGTACTGCTCGTTCACGAGCCGCGTGAACGCCTTCTCGGTCAGGGCGATGAAGGGCAGCTCGTACGGCACCTCAAAGACCGGGAACCCGAGCCGGGCGGCCTCGTCGAGGAGCGCCTCGGGCAGGCCGTCGTGGTCGAAGCCGGTGCCGAAGCCCAAGCCGGCCAGGTGGTGGCCCGAGAGCAGCCGCACGAACTCGCGCTGGCGCTCCACGCTGCCGAGCTGGATGCCGGTGGTCAAGAGGAGCTCGCCGCCCGACAGCCACGGCGTCGGGTCGGGCAGCTCCGAGATGTGGACCCAGCGGACCGGCGCGTCGGCGTCGTCCTCTCCGGTAGCAAGCTCGAGGCCCATCTCCGCGACGAGGCCCCGGACGGTGAGCATCTCAGTGCCGGACGATTCTGTCCCAGGCCTCGGTCAGGACCTGACGCAGGACCCTGTCGATCAGCTCGAACTCCTCGCTGTCGGCGATGAGCGGCGGGGAGAGCTGGATCACGGGGTCGCCGCGGTCGTCGGCGCGACAGATCAGACCGTGCTTGTAGAGCTCGCCCGACATGAAGCCGCGCAGCAGCTCCTCGCCCTCCTCGTCGCTGAAGCTCTCCTTGGTCTCCTTGTCCTTGACGAGCTCGAGCGCGTGGAAGTAGCCCGCACCGCGCACGTCGCCGACGATCGGCAGGTCCTGGTGCAGCTTGTCGAGCATCCCGCGGAACTCGGGCTCCTTGGCACGCACATGGCCGCACAGGTCCTCGCGCTCGAAGATGTCGAGGTTCGCCATCGCCATCGCCGCGGAGACAGGGTGGCCGCCGAAGGTGATGCCGTGGGTGAACATGCTCGTGTCGTTCATGAACGGCTCGGCGAGCCTGTCGGAGACGATCACCGCACCCATCGCCGCGTAGGCCGAGGTGAGGCCCTTCGCGGTGGTGATGATGTCGGGCACGACGCCGAAGCGCTCGACGCCGAACCAGTGGCCGAGCCGGCCCCACGAGCAGATCACCTCGTCGGCGATCAGCAGCACGCCGTGCTTGTCGCAGATCTCGCGCACGCGCTGCCAGTAGCCGTCCTGCGGGACGAAGCAGCCGCCCGAGTTCTGGACCGGCTCGAGGATCACGGCGGCCACGGTCTCGGGCCCCTGGAACTCGATCGTGTGCTCGATCTGGTCGGCGGCCCAGAGCGGATCGCGGTCCTCGGGCCAGCGGTACTCGTTGGTGTTCGCCACGTGGAAGGCGCCAGGCACCAGCGGCTCGAACATCGTGCGCAGCGGAGTGATGCCCGTGACCGAGAGCGCGCCGAAGGTGGTGCCGTGGTAGGCCGTCTCGCGCGCGATGATCTTCGTGCGCAGCGGGTCGCCGTTCAGCTTGTGGAACTGCCGCGCGAGCTTCCAGGCCGACTCGACCGCCTCGGAGCCGCCCGAGGTGAAGAACACGCGGTTGAGGTCGCCGGGAGCCAGCGAGGCCACGCGCTCGGCCAGCTCGATCGCGACCGGATGGGCGTAGCTCCAGTTGGTGTAGAAGCCGAGGTCCTTCACCTGGCGCGCGGCCGCCTCGCCGATCTCGGTGCGGCCGTGCCCGGCGTTCACGCAGAACAGCGCCGACAGGCCGTCGAGGTAGCGCTTGCCGTGCTCGTCGTAGACGTAGCTGCCCTCGCCGCGGACGATGATGGGGATCTCGTGCCGGCCGTCGTAGCCGCCCATCCGGGTGAAGTGCATCCACAGGTGCCTGCGCGCCTTCTCCTGCAGCTCGCTGGGAGCGCCGGTGTGCTCTTCGTGCACCGTCTGGGGGGTGGTGGCCATTCTCTCTCCTCGCAGTCGCTACGCCTAGGACAGCGCGGACAACGGTATCGCGAAACCCAGGACCAGACCATTGTGCAGAACGGACAATTAAGCCTGGGTGTTTTCGGCATTCCGAGGCTTGCGGCCTCACCGAATCGGCCATAGCTTCCGGTCGAGCATGAGCCACGAGGGCGAAGCCGGGGAGAGCATCGCTCCGGTGCGGGCCGAGCCCGCCCCCTCGCGCACGGCCACGCCGAGCGTCCGTCTTCGAGGGGTCACGAAGCGCTTCGGCGACCTGACCGCCGTCCGCGAGATGGACCTCGACATCCCACGTGGGGAGTTCTTCACGATGCTGGGACCGTCGGGCTGCGGCAAGACCACCACGCTGCGGATGATCGCCGGCTTCGAGGACCCGACCGAGGGGACCGTGTTGCTCGACGGCGAGGACGTGACCGGGCACCCGCCCTTCAAGCGCGCCACCAACACCGTCTTCCAGAGCTACGCCCTCTTCCCGCACCTGAGCGTCGAACGGAACGTGGGCTTCGGGCTCGAACGCAGGCGCGTGCCCAAGGAGGAGATTCGCCGCCGCGTGAGCGAGGAGCTCGAACGGGTCGGGCTCGGCCGCGAGGCGAAACGCAAGCCGCGCCAGCTCTCCGGCGGCCAGCAGCAGCGCGTCGCGCTCGCCCGGGCGCTCGTCAACCGTCCCGCCGTGCTGCTCCTCGACGAGCCGCTCGGCGCGCTGGACCTCAAGCTCCGCAAGCAGCTTCAGGTCGAGCTCAAGCGCATCCAGCAGGACGTCGGCATCACGTTCGTCTACGTGACGCACGACCAGGAGGAGGCGCTCACGATGTCCGACCGCATCGCTGTGATGAACCACGGTGTCGTCGAGCAGATGGCCGAACCGGAGGAGATCTACGAGCGCCCGCGCACGACGTTCGTGGCCGGGTTCATCGGGGTCTCGAACCTGATGCCGGGCGAGGTCGTCTCGACCGGCACGGGCACCGCCGAGCTCCGGCTCGACGCGGGCGTGACGGTGCGGACCGGCGCCGCCGGGGTGAGCGTCGGCGAGCGCGCGCACGCGGTGGTGCGGCCCGAGAAGCTGCAGCTCCGGCGTGCGAACGGAGCCGCGCCGGACGGCCGGGCGAGCGTCGACGGCCAGGTCGAGAGCTCGCTCTACCTGGGCACGGCCACCCAGGTGATCGTGCGTTTGCCGGACGACACGCGCATGACCGTGCTCGTGCCGAACACCGACGAGGAGGCGCGCCGGCAGCTGCCGGCTGCGGGGGATCCCGCCCGCCTGACCTGGTCGAGCGACAACATCCACATGGTGAGGGAGGGGCACACGGGGTGAGCGACCTCGAACGTCGATACGAGCAGTTCATTCGCGACGAGATCAGCCGCAGGCGCCTGCTGCGTCGCGGGGCCGCCGGGGCGCTGAGCGTCTCGGCGCTGTCCTACCTGGCGGCGTGCGGCTCCGAGACCGGGGGAGGCGGCGACGGCGGGGGCGAGCCCGAGACCAAGACGATCGAGAAGGGGGAGATCTCGGACTCGCTCTACTTTGCAAACTGGCCGCTCTACATCGAGGAGGACCGCGGCACGCTGAAGGAGTTCGAGCAGGAGTACGGCACGAAGGTCAAGTACGTCGAGGAGGTCAACGACAACGTCGAGTTCTTCGGCAAGGTCCGCCAGCAGTACGACCGCGGCGATTCGGGCGGGCGCGACATCCACGTCGTGAGCGACTGGATGGCGGCGCGCATGCATACGCTGGGCTACGTCCAGGACTTCGACAAGTCGCAGCTGCCGAACGCGACCAAGAACGTGATCGCACGGCTGAAGTCGCCGCCGTTCGACCCGAACCGCGACTTCTCGATGCCCTGGCAGTCGGGCCTCGGCGGGATCATCTACCGCAAGGACCTGGTCAAGCGGGAGCCGAAGAGCGTCGACGACCTGTTCGACCCGGACTACAAGGGCAAGGTCACGATGCTCACCGAGATGCGCGACAGCGTCGGCGTCGTGGCGGCGTCGCTCGGCCATGATCCGGAGAAGGCCTCGGTCGATCAGATCATGGAGGCGATCGACAAGATCGGCGAGGCGTCCGATTCCGGGCAGATCCGCGGGTTCACCGGCAACGAGTACACCAAGGACATCACCAAGGGCGACTCCTGGCTGATCATCGGCTGGTCGGGCGACGCGGTGCAGCTGAAGGTCGACAACCCGAACGTGGAGTTCCTCGTGCCGGAGACCGGCGCCCACCTCTGGACCGACAACATGCAGATCCCCGTCGGCGCGCCGCACGCCTTCACCGCGCAGAAGATGATCGACTTCGTGTACCGGCCGGAGGTCCAGGCCGACATCGCGGAGTACGTCAACTACATCTGCCCGGTCGAGGGCGTGAAGGAGATCCTTGCCAAGCGGGATCCGGCGCTCGCCGAGAACCAGTTGATCTTCCCCGACGATGCTTTCCTCGAGAACACGTTCATCTTCCGCGAGCTGAACCCCGAGGAGATGCGCGAGGTCGATGAGGCATTCCAGCAGGTGATCGGCGCGTAGCGGTCCGGTGGCGGCTCGGCTGAAGAAGGCGGGGCTGCCCTACCTCCTGCTGCTGCCCGGGCTGGGATGGCTGCTGCTCTTCTTCGTCATCCCGCTCGCCTACATGGCGTTCGAGTCGCTGAAGCAGGGCACGCTCGAGACGGGCTATCTGTTCACCTGGGAGTTCACGAACTACACCAGCGCGCTCGAGGACTTCGACGAGCAGTTCCTGCGCTCCTTCGAGTACGCGGGGCTCGCCACGCTGCTCGGGCTCCTGATCGGCTACCCGCTCGCGTACGTGATCGCTTTCCGCGGCGGGCGCTGGCGCAACGCGCTGCTGTTGGCCGTGATCGTGCCCTTCTTCATCACGTACCTGATCCGCACGCTGTCGTGGGAGACGATCCTGTCGGACTCGGGCCTGGTCGTCGAGACGCTCCGGGACGTCGGGATCGTGGGCGAGGGCGGCCGCCTGCTCGACACCACGGTCTCGGTGGTCGCGGGCATCACCTACAACTTCCTGCCCTTCATGATCCTGCCGCTGTACGCGAGCCTCGAGCGCATCGACCACCGCCTGCTCGAGGCCGGGTACGACCTCTACGGCCGCCGGCGTGACGTCTTCCTGCGGGTGACGCTGCCGCTCTCGATGCCGGGCGTGGTGGCGGGCACGCTGCTCATGTTCATCCCGGCGGCCGGCGACTTCATCAACGCCGAGTTGCTCGGCACGCCGCGCCAGTTCATGATCGGCAACGTCATCCAGAGTCGCTATCTGGAGCTGTCGGACTACCCGACGGCGGCGGCGCTGTCGTTCATCCTGATGGCGATCATGCTCGCGATCGTCCTGGTCTGGGCACGTATCGCGGGCACCGAGGCGCTGCTCGGCACCGAGTCGGAGCGCCGATAGATGGCGTCCGCGCGCACCCGGCCGAGCCGGCCGCTCGCGGCCCGGCGGGCACGCTCCCGCGGCCGAGTCCTCGACGGTCTGCTGAACGTCTACGCGGGCCTCGCGCTCCTCTACCTGCTGGTGCCGATCGCCATCATCATCGTGTTCTCGTTCAACGAGCCGCGCGGCCGCTTCAACTTCGTCTGGCAGCAGTTCTCGCTCGACGCCTGGACCGACCCGTTTGGCGTCCAGGGTATCGGCGACGCGCTCGCCAACTCGCTCGAGATCGCCGCGGTGTCGACGCTGATCGCGACCGCGCTCGGCACGATCACCGCACTGGCGCTGGTGCGCTACGAGTTCCGCGGGCGGGCGCCGGTCAACTTCTTCATCTTCATCCCGTTGGCCACGCCGGAGGTCGTGCTCGGCGCGGCGCTGCTCTCGCTGTTCATCAACTTCTCGGTCGCCACGGGCTTCGGGACGATCGTGATCGCGCACATCATGTTCAACCTGTCCTTCGTGATCGTGACCGTGCGCTCGCGGCTGATTGGCTTCGACCGCTCGCTCGAGGAGGCCGCGCAGGACCTCGGCGCCACGCCCTGGCAGACGTTCCGGCTGGTGACCCTGCCCCTGATCATGCCGGGGGTGATCTCGGCCGCGCTGCTCGCCTTCGCGCTCTCGATCGACGACTTCGTGATCACGAACTTCAACGCCGGTTCGACGATCACGTTCCCGCTCTTCATCTGGGGCGCCGCGCGCGTGGCGATTCCGCCGCAGATCTACGTGATCGCGGCGATGATCTTCCTCTTCACGCTGGCGATGATGCTGCTCACCGTGTGGCAGCAGCGCCGGGCCGAGCGGATGGCGTCGGTGCGCCCGGAAGCTTGATCGCTCGCGAGCGAGAGGAGTTCGCGCGCCGCCACGCACGCTCTCGCGAGCTGCACGAGCGAGCGCACCGGCCTCACCACGATGCTTCCCACCGAGGACGCCGGCACACTGGCGGGCAACGCGCTGTCGCTCGCGGCCGCCCGCGCGACGCTCGGGGAGGTCCTGACCGTCGAGGCGTTCGAGCGCATGTCGACCCTGCGCGAGCGCTTCGTGGCCGGCGTGGAGGATGCGCTGGCGCGCCACGGAGCGCCGTGGTCGATCGCGAGCCTCGGCGCCGGCGCCGAGTACCGCTTCTGCCCAGAGCCTCCGCGCACCGGCGCCGAATCGGCGTCTGCGGCCGACCGGGAGCTGGAGGAGTATCTGCACCTGTACCTGCTGAACCGGGGCGTGCTGATCACGCCCTTCCACAACATGGCGCTGATGTGCCCGGCTACGACCGAGGCCCAGATTGATCGCCACACGGAGGCCTTCACCGCGGCCGTAGAGGAGCTGAATCCATGACCGAACACCACCGGCTCCATCCCGACGAGGGCGCGGAGCGCGGCGAGAAGGGGCTCAAGAAGAACGCCATCGGCTTCATCGACGGCCTGATCATCGGCATCGCCTCCACGGCGCCGGCCTACTCCCTGGCCGCGGTGCTCGGGATCGTGGTGGTCGGCGTGGGCGTTCAGGCGCCGGCCGTGCTGCTCGCCTCGTTCATCCCGATGTTCCTGATCGCGTCGTCGTTCTACTACCTGAACCGCGCCGACCCGGACTGCGGGACGTCTTTCTCCTGGATCACCCGCGCGATCGGCCCGGGCGCGGGCTGGATCGGCGGCTGGGCCATCTGCACCACCGGCATCATCGTGATCGGCTCACTCGCCGACGTGGCCGCCTACTACACGTTCGACCTGTTCTCGCTCGACTCGCTGCGCGACGACAAGACCGCCGTCACGATCTTCGCGATCGCGATCATCGCCCTGATGACCGCGATCTGCGTGATGGGCACCGAGCTGTCGGCGAGGTTCCAGCGGATCCTGATCTTCGCTCAGGTCGGCGCGCTGCTCGCCTTCGGGATCGTCGCGCTCGTCAAGGGCGGCGCACTCACGCCGGAGCTGTCCTGGTTCTCGCCCTTCTCGGTCAGCAGCACCGATGCCCTCGTCCTCGGCCTGCTCACCGGCGTGTTCATCTACTGGGGCTGGGAGAGCGCGGTCAACCTCAACGAGGAGACGACGGACTCGAACTCCGCGCCCGGCCTGGCCGGGGTGGTCTCCACGGTCGTCCTGCTCGTGACCTACGTGCTGGTGGCCGCGGCCGTCGTGGCCTACGCGGGCCTCGACCGGATCGCCGAGTACGAGGACGACACCGCGCTGTTCGGCGTGGTCGCCGACGACGTGCTCGGCACCGGCCTGTCCTGGATCGTCGTGCTCGCGATCCTCACCTCGGCGCTCGCCTCGACCCAGACGACGATCCTGCCCGCCTCGCGGACGTCGCTGTCGATGGCGCGCCAGGGCGCCTTCCCCGAGGCCTTCGGCCGCGTGCACCCGCGCTTCCTCACGCCGCACGTCTCGACGATCGCAATCGGGGCGATCGCGGCCGTGTGGTACGGGGTGCTGAACAGCACCTCGCAGAACTTCCTGTTCGACTCGCTGACGTCGCTGTCGCTGATGATCGCCTTCTACTACGCGCTGACCGGTTTCGCGTGCGCGATCTACTACCGGCGTGAGCTGACGAAGTCGGTCAAGAGCTTCCTGTTCATCGGGGTCGGACCGGTCGTGGGCGCGCTGATCCTGAGCTACCTGTTCTTCCGTGCGATCAGCGAGTACTCGCAGACCGACCAGTCCTACTCGGGCAGCGAGCTCTTCGGCGTAGCCGCGCCGGTCGTGCTCGGCCTCGGGCTGCTCGTGCTCGGCGGGGTCCTGATGCTGCTGTGGCGCGCCGGCGGCCACCGCGACTTCTTCGGGCGCCGCCGCGAGATCGTCGCCCCCGAGGTGGCGGCCGGGCGCCGGATGGGGGTGGCGGCGGTGCCGGAGGAGGCCGTCTAGGCGCGAGTGCTTCGGGCCTCGCGGCCGTCGCTAGTCTCGGCGGCCATGGGTACCTGGGACCAGCTCGCCTCGCTTCCGCTCGAGATCGACGGCTACGACCTGGAGGGGCGCGAGCTCGCCTTCTCCGAGGAGTTCGTGCGCTACACCACCCTGATCAAGCTGCGCGGCGGCGGCGAGGAGGGGGTCGGCGAGGACGTGGTCTACGACGGGCTCGACCACGCGAGCTTCCAGGCCGCCGGCCCCGCGCTCCCGCTCGCCGGCACGCACACGCTGGGGTCGTTCGCCGAGCGCCTGGCCGAGCTCGACACGTTTCCGGACCCACCGGTGCGCGACGTGTCGCGCCGCTACCGCACCTGGGCCTTCGAGTCCGCCGCGCTCGACCTCGCCCTGCGCCAGGCCGGCCGCTCGCTCGCCGAGCAGCTCGGCCGTGAGGTGCGCCCGCTCACCTACGTGGTCTCGATGCGGCTGGGCACGTTCGGCGACGACCGTCCGGAGACCTCCGAGCGCATGCTGCGCGTGCTCGACCGCTACCCCGGCACCCGCTTCAAGCTCGACCCCACCAACACCTGGAGCGACGCGCTGATCATGGAGCTGGCCCAGTCGGGTGCCGTCGACTCGCTCGACCTCAAGGGCCAGTACAAGGGCACGCCGGTGGACGTGGACACCGACCCGGAGCTGTACGCCAAACTCGTCGAGGCGTTCCCGGACGCCTGGCTCGAGGACCCCGACGTCAACGACGACACGCGCCCGATCCTCGAGCCGCACCGCGACCGGATCACCTGGGACGCGCCGATCCACTCGGTCGACGACATCCTGGCGCTCGACTGGGAGTCGCGCATGGTCAACATCAAGCCGTCGCGGGTCGGCTCGCTCGAGGAGCTCGGACGCGCCTACGACCACTGCGCCGAGCACGGGATCGGCGCCTACGGCGGCGGCCAGACCGAGCTCGGCGTGGGGCGCGACCACATCCAGTACCTGGCCGCGCTGTTTCACCCAGACACCCCGAACGACGTGGCGCCGGGCGGCTTCAACCGCCCGCAGCTCCCGGACGGCATGGGGCAGAGCCCGCTGCGGCTGGAGCCGGCCGCGACCGGCTTCCGCTTCGCCGGCCAGGCGGCGGGCTAGGGTACCTCCCGCCGCGCCCGCGCCTGACGGTGGGCCGCCGACATGAGGCGGTCGCGCACCTCGGCGGGGTCGTCGGTGACCGTGAGCAGGTCCATGTCGCCGGGCGAGATCTTGCCCTCGCCGACCACCCTGCGGCGCATCCACTCGATCAGGTCGCACCAGTAGTCGGTCCCGACGAGGATCACCGGGAAGTTCCGGATCTTGCCGGTCTGGATGAGCGTGAGCGACTCGAACAGCTCGTCGAGCGTGCCGAAGCCGCCGGGGAAGACCACGAAGCCGCTCGCGTAGCGCACGAACATGATCTTGCGGGCGAAGAAGTAGTGGAACTCGAGCCCGAGGTCAACGTACTGGTTCACGCCCTGCTCGAACGGCAGCTCGATGTTGAGCCCGATCGAGAGGGCGGCGGCGTCGCGGGCGCCGCGGTTGGCCGCCTCCATCACGCCCGGCCCGCCGCCGGTGATGATCGCCATGCCGGCCTCGCCCACCAGCCGGGCCGTCTCGCGCGCCGCCCCGTACTCCGGGTCGTCGGGCGGTGTGCGCGCGGAGCCGAAGATGGAGGCCGCGGCGCCCACGTGGGCGAGCGCCCGGAAGCCCTCCTCGATCTCGTCCCGGATCCGCTCGACGCGGGCGGCATCGGTGAGCGTGGAGAGGAGCGCGGTCTCCTCAGCTCCGATCAGCTCCTCGTCGAGGGTTACTGGCATGCGCGGCTCGGGGGTTTGCTGTGACATCGAACCCCCGAGCCTAGCCGGGTCGGCCCGCGGCCCCGCTAGGGAGCGCGGAACGCGATCGTCGAAACGCCGGCGCGCTCCAGCGCCGCGGGGAGCCGGGTGGCGAACGGGTGCTCGTCGCCGCTCAGCTCGCGCGGGTTCGCAATCAGGAACGCAGCCCGGCCGCGCGAGCGCTGCACCCGGAAGCTCGCGCCGAAGCGGCGCAGCACGCGGCGTGCGCGGTCGGCGCTGCGCGGGCGCACCGCCAACCGGATCGTGCTCGAGCCG
>JBOGXT010000483.1:0-3344 GCA_050694635.1 Thermoleophilaceae bacterium | reverse complement strand
CCGTCCGGCTGCGCGCCGGCGCCGCGGCGGAGGCCGGCCCGGCGGTGACCGCTCCGTGAGCCCGGCGGAGACACCCGGCAAGACGCGGCTCGAGCTCGAGCCCGTGCGCCCGCTGGCGCTCAAGGAGCGCGTCATCCGGCAGCTCACGCGGCTGATCGAAGAGGGGGTGCTGGCGCCGGGGGACCGGCTCCCGAGCGAGCGCGAGCTGAGCGAGGAGCTGCAGGTGAGCCGCGGCACGGTGAGGGAGGCCGTCCAGTTCCTGGGCGCCCTCGGGCTCGTCGAGGTTCGCCACGGCACGGGCACGTTCGTGCGGCTCGGGACGGACCCCAGCGAGCTCCGGGACGAGTGGCGCGACTGGACGATCCGCCACGCCGAGCGGATCCACGACCTGCTGGAGCTGCGCAAGGCGCTCGAGCCGTTCGCGGCCGAGCTGGCCGCCCGGCGCGCCGGCGACGGCGCGTTGGCCGCGATGGAGGACGCGCTCGACGAGATGCAGCCGGCGCTCGACTCGCCGGACGTGACCGGGCTCATCCAGGCCGACCTCGCCTTCCATCACGCGCTGTGCGCCGCTTCCGGGAACGCCGCGCTCTCGGAGTTCGCCGACACGCTCGGCGAGCAGCTCGTGCGCGAACGGGCGACGATCTGGAACCTCCCGGGCCGGCCCGCCCGCTCGCTCGTCGAGCACCGCGCGATCTACGAGGCCGTCGGCGCAGGCGACCCCGAGCGGGCGCGCCAGGCGGTGCTGCAACACCTCTCGAGCGTCGAGGAAGACCTCGGCGCCAGCGTCCTCAGTCCGCGCGAAACGACGAAGAAAGGTTGACGTCATGCCCGAGCCCTACATCGATCCGACCTGCACCGCGCTGCTCGTGATCGACATGCAGAAGGGCTTCTGCGACCCGGAGAGCGATATGGAGAAAGCCGGCATCGGCACGCAGAACCAGCGCGCGATCCTGCCTGACCTCGTGCGCCTCGTCGAGCTCGCGCGCGAGCACAGCCTGCCGGTGCTCTGGTCGCAGCAGATCCACTACCCCGAGGACGTGACGCGCCGACGCCGGCGCATCCCCTCTCACATCGACAAGCAGCACTGGGCGCCCTGCCTTCGCGGCACCTGGGAGGTCGACTTCGTCGACGAGGTGGCCGCGGCGATCCGGCCCGAGGACCTGATCGTCGAGAAGCACCGTGCGTCCGTCTTCTTCGAGACGACCCTCGACACGAAGCTGCGGATGCTCGGCATCGAGCAGATCATCATCTCGGGCTGCAACACCGACTTCTGCGTCGAGACGACGATCCGCGACGGCTACTACCGCGACATGGACGTGATCGTCGTACGCGACTGCGTCGCGGGGCCGCGACGGCAGTTCCACGAGGACACGCTCGCGAAGGTCGAGACCTACTTCGGCGCGGTCGTGACGCTCGACGAGCTGCCGAGCGTGATCATGCCGCGCGAGGAGGCGGCGAGCGGCGCACTCGCCGAGGCGCGGCCGTGAGCGCAGCCCGCGCGGGGATCCGGCTGAGGCTCGATCCGTCGCTGTTCGAGATCGTCCGCCACCGCCTCTGGTACATCAACGACGAGGGGGCGCTGACGATCGCGCGCCTGTCGGGCTCGCCGGTCGCGACCGAGGTGTTCGACATGAACACCGGCCTGCTGACCGGCGCGGGGGACCTCGTCTACATCGACAACTTCATCTGCGCGCAGGCGACCACGCTCGCGCCGCTGGTGAAGCACCTGATGGAGGAATACGCCGACAACCCCGGCTTCGGGCCGGACGACATCTTCCTCTGCAACGACCCGTACGTATCCGTCTGCCACCAGAACTGCGTGGGCGTCGCCGGACCGATCTTCGACGGGGACGAGCTCGTGGCGTGGGCCGGGGCGTCGCTGCACGCGATCGACGTAGGCGGCCCGACGGCGGGCCAGGTCCAGGTTGACGCCGCCGACATCCACGGCGAGCAGCCGCTGATAGGCCCGGTGAAGGTCTACGAGGAGGGCCGCTTCCGCAAGGACGTCGAGCACACGTACCTGAACAACTCGCGGCTCCCGGACATCCTGGGCCTCGACCTCCGCGCGAAGGTCGCCGCCGTCCAGGTGATCCGGCGGCGGCTGCTCGAGGCATTCGGCGAGTTCGGCCGCGAGACCGTTCTGGCGGCGATGGACGACGTCATCGACTACACGGAGGCGCGCCTGCGGGCCCGGCTCGCGGAGCTGCCGGACGGCACGTGGCGCCATCGCGGCTACATCGAGTTCGGGGACGACATCTACGAGTGCCGCGTGACCCTGGTGAAGGAGGGCGGCAGCCTGCACTTCGACTTCACGGACACCGACGGACAGGCGCCAGCGGTCATCAACTGCGCCTACCCGGGCCTCGTGGGCGGTGTGCTCGCCGCCGTGCTGGTCTACCTGTGCTGGGACATGCCGTGGTCGCCGGCGGGCGTGCTGCGGACGCTCGAGATCGAATCGCGTCCGGGCACGGTGGTTCATGCCGAGCACCCCGCCGGGGTCTCGAAGTCCACGACCACGGCGATCTGGGAGGTCCGCAACCTCGCGAGCATCGTGATCGGGAAGATGCTCGCGGCGAGCGAGGAGCACCGGGACCGGGCGATGGCCGGCTGGCAGGGCGTCAAGGCCCTCGAGGAGCTGTTCGGCTACGAGCCCGGCGGCGAGCGCTTCGGCGGGCCGCTGCTCGACGGTATGGCTGGCGGCGGGGGCGCGACGCCAGGCCGCGACGGCATCGACACGGGCGGCCACACCAGCTCGCTGCGCGCCACCATCGCCAACGTCGAGAGCTACGAGCTGCGCTACCCGATCCTCTACCTGTACCGGCGGCAGACGCCGGACTCGGGCGGGCCCGGGATGTTCCGCGGCGGCGCGGGCGTGAGCCTGATGTACACGGTGCACGGCGTGGAGGAGATCCCGACGAAGATCCTCCATACCTTCGGCATCGAGCAACCGGAGTCGCCCGGGATGTGCGGGGGCTACCCGTCGACGACGAACCAGTTCGCGATCGTGCGCGACTCGGACCTGCTCCAGCGGCTCGCGGCGGGGGAGGTCCCCCAGCGGCTCGAGGACCTGGCCGGCGTGCTCGAGGCGTACGGCGCGTACGCGGTCACGTCGATGCGCCGCGGCGACGTCTACCGCGCCGTCTCGATGGGCGGCGGCGGCTATGGCGATCCGCTCGACCGCGACCCCGAGCTCGTCGCCCGGGACGTCGAGCGCAGCCTGGTGACCCCGGAGTGGGCAGAGCGGATTTGGGGCGTGGTGCTGACCGGAACCGGCGACGTGGACGGCGGCGCCACCGCCGGCTGCCGCGAGCGCCTTCGGGACGCGCGCCGCGCGGCGGCAGCGC
>JBOGXT010000482.1:0-1589 GCA_050694635.1 Thermoleophilaceae bacterium | reverse complement strand
GATCACGCCTGCGGGCGAGGCCGCTCTGAGCGAGAACGCTCGCATGGGGGCGAAGCAACGGGCCGCGCTCGAGGCGCTCGCCGCGGCGCCACTCGGAGCGGCAGCGCTCGCGCGCCGCACCGGCTGCACGCATTCGACGCTGCGCAGCTTGGAGCGCCGCGGCCTGATCCGGCTGGAGAGCGCGACGGAGCCACCGCGGCGCACCCGGGTGGAGCGCGTGGGGGCGTCGGCGCGGCGCGTGTCGCTCACGGCGGACCAGCGAGCGGCCTTCGAGGAGATCGAGGCGGGTCTCGCCGGCGCGGGCGCGGGCGGCGGCGGTAGGGGCGCGGTGCGTCCTCTGCTCCTGCACGGCGTCACCGGCAGCGGCAAGACGGAGGTCTACCTCCGCTCGGTGGCCGCCGCCCTCGAGCGCGGCCGGTCCGCGATCGTGCTCGTCCCGGAGATCGCCCTCACGCCGCAGACCGCCGGCCGCTTCGTGGAGCGCTTCGGCGACCGGGTCGCGGTGATGTATTCGCGGCTCTCCCAGCGAGAGCGCTACGACGAGTGGTGGCGGATGCGCCGCGGCGAGGCGCGCGTGTGCGTGGGCCCGCGCTCGGCGGTCTTCGCCCCCTTCGTCGACCTCGGCCTGATCGTCGTCGACGAGGAGCACGACGGCTCCTACAAGCAGGAGGGCGATCCGCGCTACGACGCCCGCGTCGTGGCCGAGCATCGCTCTGAGCTCGAGGGCGCAATGCTGCTCGTGGGCAGTGCCACGCCGAGGCCCGAGAGCCTGGTGCGCCACGAGCGCGTCGTGCTTCGGGAGCGCGTCGACGGGCGCGGGCTGCCGCCGGTGGAGATCGTCGGCATGGCGGGCACCTCGGGACCGCTCCACGAGCGCACCCGCCAGGAGCTCGACGGGGTGCGGCGCCGACGCGAGAAGGCGATCGTGCTGCTGAACCGGCGCGGCTGGTCGAACTTCCTCTCGTGCCGGCTCTGCGGGCGGGCCTGGGAGTGCCCCGACTGCGACGTCACGCTCGTGCTCCACCGCGCCGCGGACGAGATGGCCTGCCACCACTGCGGCCACCGCGCGCCGGTGCCCGCCGCTTGTCCCGACTGCGGCTCGGTCTCCGTCGCCCGCCACGGCGCGGGGACCGAGCAGCTCGAGCGCGAGCTGGGGGACCTCGTCCGGCCGCTGCCGGTCTTCCGGCTCGACTCGGACATCGCCGCCGCGGCCGGGATCGCCACGGTGCTGCGACGCTTCGACGAGGCCGAGGCCGGTGTGCTGGTCGGCACGCAGATGGTCGCCAAGGGCCACGACTTCCCCGACGTCACGCTCGGCGTCGTGCTCGACGCCGACGCCACGCTGCGCTTCCCCGACTTCCGCGCCGAGGAGCGCACGTTCGCGCTCGTGGCGCAGCTGGCCGGCCGCAGCGGCCGCGGCCCCGGGGGCGGTCGCGTGATCGTCCAGGCGCTCGATCCCTCCGCGCCAGCGCTCACGCTCGCCGCCTGCCACGAGGCAGGTGGCTTCCTCGCGGGCGAGCTCGAGCGACGCGCCCAGCTCGCGTACCCACCGCACGGCCACCTGATCCGAGTGGTGTGCGCCTCCAGCG
>JBOGXT010000481.1:0-1728 GCA_050694635.1 Thermoleophilaceae bacterium | reverse complement strand
GACTCGAGCCCCGCGGCCGCGGCATGCGCGGCGACGGCGTTGGCGAGATTCCCGGTCGAAGCGCAGGCCACGGTCTCGAACCCGAGCTCCAGGGCCTTGGCGATCGCGACGTTCACCACGCGGTCCTTGAACGAGTGCGTCGGGTTGGCGGCGTCGTTCTTCACCCAGACGTCGCGCAGCCCCAGCCGCTCGGCGAGCCGCGGAGCGCGGATGAGCGGCGTGCCACCTGCCGGCAGCGCGTACAGCGGCGGCTGCGCGAAGGGCAGGAAGTCGGAGTATCGCCAGAGGTTCTGCGGTCCGGCCTGGATGCGCCGCTTCGCGCTCTCGGCGTCGAGCGACGCCAGGTCGTAGAGCACCTCGAGCGGCCCGAAGCAGCGCTCGCAGACGTAGCGCGCCTCCAGCTCGTACTCCGTGCCGCACTCCTTGCAGGCCAGTGCCCGGACAGCCATGTGAACGCCCCTTTCGAGTCGAAAGCCTCCGCCGCTGTTGTGACGGAGGCCCTGTCGAGGCGTCCAGTCACATCTCGATGGAATTGGCACCTTTCCCCGCGGACTCGCTGTCCGCCGAGTGGTTGCCGGGGCTTCACCGGGCCATGTCCCTCCACCCCTCTCGATGCAACGGCTATGTGAACGCCGCAGCCCGAGCTTGGCTCGGGGGGCGGCATTGGCAAGGATAGCGGGCCGCGCAAGTAGAATCAGGAGCGTGAGCCTCCTGGACGACCCGATTAGACGCCATGCCGAGCCTTCCCAAGCCCCGTCTCAGGCGCTCGGCCCGCGCACGGGCCGACGGTAGCGCGCTCCAGCAGGCCCCGGCGGAGCCCAACGTCGAGATCGTCGAGTCGGGCGATCTGCGCTGGATCAACATCGAGCGGCCCACCCCGGTCGACCGCGCCTGGCTCGAGGAGCACTTCGAGTTTCACCCGCTCGACTACGAGGACGTCGCCTCTCGCAACCAGCGGCCGAAGATCGACGAGTACCCCGACTACCTGTTCATCGTCCTGCACTTCCCGGTGTTCGACAAGGCGGTCGGGCGCCTCAACGCCGGCGAGCTCGACATGTTCGTCGGGCCCGACTACCTGATCACGCTGCCGAACTCGCCGCTGCCGCCGGTCGAGTGGCTGTTCGAGCGCTGCCGCTCCTCCGACGAGACGCGCGAGGCGCTGTTCTCGAAGGGCTCCGGCTACCTGCTCTACAAGATCGTCGACGACGCCTTCGATTACTGCTTCCCGATGCTCCGCAAGATGGGGACCAAGCTGGAGCGGATCGAGGAGGACATCTTCGAGGGCCGCTCCGAGGAGGTCGTGCGCGACATCTCGAGCGCGAAGCAGGAGATCATCAACTTCCGCAAGGTCATCCGGCCGCAGAGGGCCGTGCTGCGCGACCTGGAGCGCACCAAGCAGCGCTACCTGGCCGAGGACCTCGAGGTCTACTTCGACGACATCGTCGACGCCTCCGAGCGGATCTGGGACATGCTCGAGAACTTCAAGGAGGTCGTGGAGGCGCTCGAGGACACGAACGAGTCGGTGCTCTCGCACCGCGTGAACGAGGTGCTGCGCGTGCTGACGGCGTTCAGCGTGATCATCCTGCCGCTGACCCTCATCGCCAGCATCTGGGGCATGAACGTCGGCATCCCGGGCAAGGGGGGCGAGACGGCGTTCTGGGTGATCGTCGGCGCGATGGTGGCGCTGCTGGTCGGCATGGTCGGCTACTTCCGCCGGCGCGGGTGGCT
>JBOGXT010000480.1:0-3599 GCA_050694635.1 Thermoleophilaceae bacterium | reverse complement strand
CCAGCGCGGTGATCTCGAGCTCGATCTGGTCCTTGTCGAGGTGCTTGGTCATCCCGAAGTCGAGGAACGCCACCTTGCCGTCGGGCATCAGCAGGTAGTTGCCCGGGTGGGCGTCGGCGTTGAAGTGCTGCAGGTGGTAGATCGAGCCGAAGCAGAAGCGGAAGACGATCTCGCCGAAGCGGTCGCGCTCGGGCTGGGGCAGGCGCTTGACCTCCTCGAACCCGGCGCCGTCGACCCACTCGGTCACCAGCACCCGCGTGGTCGAGAGGCGCGTGACCACGTCGGGCACGTGGATGAACGGGTGCCCCCGGTAGCCCCGCGCGAACGAGCGCTGGCTCTGCGCCTCGAGCTCGTAGTCGAGCTCCTCCATCACCCGTTCCTTCAGCTCCTCGGCGGCCGCCTTGGCGTCGAGACCCGGCGCCAGCGCCTTTGCCATGCGCAGGATCATCCCGGCGTTCTGCATGTCGGCGGCGATCGCATCGGCCACCCCGGGGTACTGGATCTTCACCGCCACGCGGCGGCCGTCCGGCAGCACCGCCCGGTGTACCTGGCCGATCGAGGCCGCCGCCGCGGCGTCGTGCTCGAAGTCCTCGAACAGCTCCTCGCAGGGCTCCTCCCACTCCTGGTGGAGCACCTTGCGGACCTTCTCCCACGGCATGGACGGCGCCTCCGTGCGCAGCGCCGCCAGCTGCTCCTGGTACAGCTCGCGGTACTCGGGCGGCAGGAACTCCGTGTCGATGAAGGAGGCGAGCTGGCCGATCTTCATCGCCGCGCCCTTCATGCGGCCGAGCGTCTCGACCATGCGCTGTGCCGCCTCCAGGTGGCGGCGCTCGAGCGCGTCGGCCGCCTCCTCTTGCGATCGTGCGAGGTTCGCCGCGCGAGTGCCCGCGTAGCGCGCGCCCTGCGATCCCACGACCGAGCCGACCTGGGCCGTGCGACGTACCCTGCCGGTGGGGATCGAGCTGTCGTCCTTCGGCGCCACCGCGTCCGAGAATACGGAGCCGGCCCGCTACACTCGCCGGCCGTATGGCTGACGGAACGCGACCCACACTCAACGCCGACGAACGCCACGAGCGCGGCACCCGTGCAACGAAGCGGCTGCGGCGCGCGGGGCTCGTGCCCGGCGTCGTCTACGGGGGCGGCGACGGCGACAGCGTGTCCTTCAAGGTCGACGCGCGCGTGCTTCGCCAGGTCCTGGTCGACGGCTCCGCGCTGATCGACCTCCAGGTCGCCGGCACGACGCGGCCGGTCATCGTCAAGGACCAGCAGCTCCACCCGGTGCGCGACGAGGTCATGCACATCGACCTGCTCGAGGTGCGGCTCGACGAGAAGATCCAGACGCAGGTGGCGCTCCACGTCGAGGGCGTCGAGGAGGCGCCCGGGGTCAAGGAGGGCGGCGTGCTCGAGCACGTGACCCACCAGCTGAACATCGAGGCGCTGCCGACCGCCATCCCCGACTCCATCACCGTGGACGTGAGCGGCATGGAGATCGCCGCGACCATGCACCTCTCCGAGATCACCGCCCCAGAGGGCGTGGAGTTCCTCGACGACCCGGAGGAGACGATCATCGCCACGGTGGTCGTGCCGACCGAGGTGGAGGAGCCCGAGGAGATCGAGGAGGAGACCGAGCTGGTCGGCGAGGAAGCCGAGGCCGCCGAGGCCGAAGCCGCCGAAGAGGAGGGCGAGGCTCCCGCCGAGGAGGCCGAGAGCTCGGAGTGAGTCCCTTCCGTCGCGGCGGGGGGAAGGTCGATTGGTTGGTGGTGGGCCTCGGGAATCCGGGCGACCGCTATGCGCGCACGCGTCACAACGTTGGATTCGAGGTCGCGGCACTGGCCGCCGAGCGCTGGGGACTGCCGAAGGCGAAGAGGAGGTACGCGGGTCTGTTCACTGAGGGACGCGCCGGACCGGGCGGCCCGCGCGTCGCGGTCTTGCTGCCGCAGACCTACATGAACGACTCCGGCCAATCCGTGAGTCCGGCTCGCGGAGCGGTGGGCGTGGACCTGGACCGGGTGGTGGTCGTCCACGACGAGATCGACCTCCCGTTCGGACGCGTCGAAGCGCGCTTGGGCGGCGGGCTGGCCGGACACAACGGGTTGAAGGCGGTCAAGGCCGGACTCGGGAGCCCGGACTTCCGGCGGATCCGGGTGGGTGTGGGGCGGCCGGAAAGCACCGACCCCGACGTCGTCTCCGCGCACGTCCTCGGCCGCTTCGGCGAGGCCACGGAGGATGTGCGCGCGCTGGTCGAGGCCGGTGCGGATGCCCTGGATGAGCTGCTGAGTAAGCTGGACGAGTAGGCCGCGCGGGTCGCCCGGGCGGCCGCTGCGCATGCTCAGACCGCTACTCAGATACGCCCACGAGAACGCCGGCGTGGCGGCGCTGGCCGACGCCGCGCGCGCCGAGCCGCAGCGGGCCTTCGTGTCCGCGAGCCTGCGTCCCTACCTGCTGGCGAGCCTGCTCGACGGCGAGCCTGAGCGCCCGGCGCTGGTGGTGGCCGGCGACGACCGCGCCGCGCGCGACCTGGCCGCGGACCTCAAGGCCTTCTTGGCCCCGCGGCCGGTGCGCTTCTATCCGGCCCGTGGGATGCGCTACGAGTCGCACCTCGCGCCGCCGCCCCACCTGGTCGGGCTCAGAATCGCGGCGCTCGACGCCCTGCTCGGGGAGCAGCCGGCCGTGGTCGTCGCAAGCGCGGCGGCGCTCGCCGAGAAGGTGCCCGACCCGGATCTCCGGCCGCACGGATTCGCCATCGAGAAGGGCGGGCTGCTCGACCTCGACGAGGTCTCCTCCCAGCTGGTCGCCTGCGGCTACGAGCGCGTCGACCAGGTCGAGGAACGCGGCCAGTTCGCCGTGCGCGGCGACATCCTCGACGTCTACCCGGCCACGGAGGAGCGCGCGGTCCGCTGCGAGCTGTTCGACATCGAGGTCGAGCGGCTCACGTGGTTCTCCACGTTCACCCAGCGCTCGCTGGAGGAGGCCGAGCGGGTCGAGATCGCCCCGGCGGCGGAGCTCGGCCCAGAGCACCGGGAGCTCGCCGAGATCGCCGCCTCGAGCGAGGAGGGCGAGCGCCCCGACGTGGCCGACGTCCTGCCGCTGGACGGCTTCCGCGAGCTGCTCGACCTCGTCCCGGCGCCGGCGCTGGTGACGGTGGCGGCGGAGGAGGAGCTGGCGCCGGCGCTGCGCGACCTCTGGCAGGACGTCACCACGAGCTTCCACGACCAGGACGCCCACGACCTCTACGTGCATCCCGACCGGCTCGCCGAGGCCCTCGACGAGCGCGCCGCGCTGCGGCTGTCGAGCATCTCCCAGGACCAGCCGCACGAGTTCCGCGCCCAGAGCGCCGACACGGCCGCCCGCTCGCTGCGCGAGGCGGAGCCCGAGCTCGAGAAGCTCGTCCGCTCGGGCTACCGGACGATCGTCGCCTGGTCTCGCCGGGGCGAGGCGGAGCGGGCGCGGCTCAACCTCGCGCGCGTGCAGGCGGGCTTCCTCGACGGCCAGCCCGCCCCGTCCGAGCCGGGCGTGCTGTTCGCGCACGCCGGCCTGCGCGAGGGCTTCCTCGCCCCGCAGCTGAAGCTGGCCATCGTGCCCGAGCACCGGCTCCTGCG
>JBOGXT010000479.1:0-2720 GCA_050694635.1 Thermoleophilaceae bacterium | reverse complement strand
CGCATACTCCACGCCGATCATCGGGCATCGGAACAGCTGGGCCTACCGACCGACCGCCGCCCCAGCTGCGCGCCGCTCAAGATGCTCCCGTGTGGGCTCCGCCCCCGTCGGTGTGACACACTGCTGCCCCGAGCGAGGGGTGCAATGACATCGACCGCAGCGCGCCAGCTCCCCAGCGGGACCGTCACCTTCCTGTTCACCGACATCGAAGGGTCTACTCGCCTGCTGACCGCGCTCGGTGATCGCTACGCGCCGCTGTTAGAGCGGCACGGCAAGATCCTGCGTGACGCCATCGGTCAGCATGGCGGGACGGTGGTGAGTACCGAAGGGGACTCGTTCTTCGCCGTGTTTGGCTCGGCGCCCGAGGCGTTGCGCGCCGCGGTCGACGCCCAGCGCGGATTGGCCGCGGAGGCCTGGCCCATGGGGTCGCCGATTAGGGTCCGCATGGGCCTCCACAGCGGCGAGGGGCGCCTCGGCGGCGACAACTACGTCGGGCTCGACGTCCATCGCGCGGCGCGCATCGCTGCGGCCGGCTTCGGTGGCCAGGTGCTCCTCTCGGATGCGACCAAAGGGCTCGTGCGGCAGGAGCTCCCGGAGGGAGTGGCCCTGCGTGATCTCGGTGAGCATCGGTTCAGGGACCTGTCCTTGGCCGAGCGGATTTGGCAGCTCGTGATCGAGGGGCTGCCGCGCGAGTTTCCTGCACTGCGCTCCGTTGGCGCAAGCGCCGGCAACCTGCCGCTGGCGACAACCCCGCTCATCGGTCGCCAGCGGGAGCTCGACCAGATCGACCGGCTGCTAGGAGAGCGCCGGCTGCTGACCCTGACCGGGCCAGGTGGCACCGGCAAGACCCGGCTGGCGCTGGCCGCCGCCGAGCGCCTTCAGCCCAACTATCCGGATGGCGCTTGGTTCGTGGCGCTAGAGAGCGCTGTCGATCGTGCGACGGTCACGGCCGGCATCGCGACCGCCCTCGGCGTGCGGGATCGGCCGGACCGCGACCTGGCGCAGGGTGTCGCTGACTTCGTCCGCGAACGCCAGCTGCTGCTCGTGCTCGACAACCTTGAGCAGGCGCTCATCGCGGCGCCGATGGTCGGCGCTCTCCTCGGCGGTGCGCGACACATGCGGATGATCGTCACCAGCCGGGCCGCCCTCCACCTGGCCGGGGAACAGGAGTTCAGTGTCCCACCCCTGGCCTTGCCCGACCCCCAGCACCTGCCCGACCATGCCGCACTGTCGCAGTACGAGGCGGTCGCCCTGTTCATCGCGCGCGCCCGCGCCGTTCGACCCGACTTCGCGGTCACCACCGGGAATGCGCGAGCGGTGGCCGAGATCTGCAGCCGGCTCGACGGGCTGCCGCTGGCGATCGAGCTGGCGGGCGCCGCGATCAAGCTGCTGAACCCGCAGGCGATCCTCGAGCGCCTGGAGCGGCACCTGCCAATTCCGGGCGCCGGGCTCGCCGACGTCCCGGCTCGCCAACGGACCCTCCGGGCGGCCATCGACTGGAGCTACGAACTGCTCGGCGATCCGGAACGCCGCCTCTTGGTGCGCCTTGCCGTGTTCGCTGGCGGCTGGACGCTCGATGCGGCCGAACGGGTCTGCAACCCGGACCGGGAGCTGGGAATCGACACGCTCGATGGCCTTGCCGCGCTGGCGGATGCAAGCCTGGTGAATGCGGTCGACTCCGACGAGGACGGTGGCGAGCCACGTTTCGCGATGCTGCAGGTCATCCGCGATTACGCCGGCGAGCGGCTGGCCGCCGAGACAGACGCGGACGAGGTCTTGCGACGGCACGCGGCATACCTACTCGACCTGGTCGAGACCGCCGAGCCGGAGCTCGTCCGGAGCGAGCTGCGCCGATGGCAACGGCGGCTGCGTCGCGAACAGGAGAACCTGCGGGTGGCCCTGCGCTGGGCGATCGAGCGCGGCGAGACGACCATCGGCCAGCGGCTGGCCGGCGCGCTGTGGCGGTACTGGCATTACTGGGGCGAGCTGCGCGAGGCGCGCCGCTGGCTGGAATCGGTCCTCGCCATGCCAGACGGAGCGCCGGCGGCGCGGGCCACGGCGATGGTCGGTCTGGCCGGCGTCATCTATTGGCAGGGAGAGGCCGATGCCGCCGAGCGGCTCTACGAGGAAGCGCTCGCCATCCTGCGCGAGCTCGGAGACGAGCGCCGGATGGCCGAGACGGTGTTCGCCACCGTCTACACCGCGATCGCGCGGGACGATCTCGCCGGTGCGCTGGCGCGTTCCGACGAGGCCATCGAGCGCTATCGGCGGGCCGGCGACGAGGCAAGTGCCAGGCTGATCGCGATCCAGAGCCAGCTCGCGCGTACCTACTACATGGGCGGCGGGGCGACAGACGAGGCGATCGCCCTCACCCGCGAGGCGATCGAGCTCAGCGGAGCGCTGGGCAGGGCCCACGAGCAGACCGAGTGGCTCGGCTCTCTCGCGGACCTCTACCGGACCAGCGGTAACTTCGCGCGTGCCATGGACGTGTTTCGCGACACGACACGCGCCTGGTATGCGCTGGGCAACGTCGGCGTGCTTCCGTACCTGAAGCTTGCCGCGTCGATCGAGCTCGGGCTGGGGCGACCGGCGCGGGCGGTGCGGACGTGGGCGGGCGCGCGCCACGGGCCGGACGGCGTCGTTTGGGTTCGAGCGACGTCGAACACGTACATCACCGTGGCTGAGATGCTCAGGAAACCGGCGGCCAGACCAAGCAGGAT
>JBOGXT010000478.1:0-6913 GCA_050694635.1 Thermoleophilaceae bacterium | reverse complement strand
GCCTCGCCGAGCTGGCGCGGCGGCAGCGGGAAGACCGCGAGCAGCGCCGCCGCGGCCACAACGCCCACAGCGAGGATGGGCTCCGAGCGCAGCAGCCGCCAGTGGCGCCGCTCGAGCCGGCGGTCCGGGTGGGGGTTGGCGGCAAGCAGTCGAGGGCGCAGGCGCAGCGCGTGCAGGTAGCTCGCCAGGGCGATGGCGCCGACGAGGCCGATCTTCACCGCCAGCACCCGGCCGTAGGCCGTCTCCCACAGCGCCGCGACGTGACCGAGCTGGATCAGCGCGTTCGTCAGGCCGGTCGCGGCGACCAGGAGGAAGGCGGGTAGGGCCACTCGGCCGAAGCGCCCGAGCACCGAGCGCATGACTCCCTGCCGAAGGTCGCGGTCGAGGCCGCGAAGCCCGAACGCCCACGCCGAAGCGACCTGGAGGATGCCGCCGACCCACACCGCTGCGGCGACCAGATGGATCCAGTCCGTGGCCACCGCGGCCAGTCGCGGATCCGCCGAATTGGCGTGCCCGCCGACGGCGATCGCGAGGAAAGCGATCGCTCCCCAGGTCGCCGCCACGATCCGCAGGTGCGCCGCGTGCAGGAGCGCCAGCATGATCGCGACGACCGTGGCCACCCGCGCGATCCCGGCGACGTTGCCGAGCAGGTAGTCGGCCAGGCCGTCGAGGCTGAGGCCGCCGCTCGCGTCCTCGGCCTCCGCCACCGCGACGGCCACCGCCGCGGCCAGTGCCAGCCAGCCGGCGTCGACCGTACGGCGCCAGAGCCCGCTGGCCAGGCGAGCTGGGTCCCTGCCCGAGCGCTCGAGCGCCCGGCGCAGCCCGTTGGGCACGAGCCACCCGGCCGGGCCGGCGCCGGACGAGAGAAACGCTGCGCCGATCAGGCCCCCGACGAAGTAGAAGAGCGACGCATAGAGCAGCGTGCGCAGCAGCACCCGCAGCCAGCCGTCGCGCGCGAGCGGGCTCTGCTCGATGCGCTGCTCGCCGCCCGCTGCGGCCGCCCGCACGCCGAAGCCGAAGCTGCCCTCGAGCGCGTGACCGTCCTGCGTCGAAACGGTGTGCCAGTCCACCCGGTAGGGGCCAGTCTCGAGCGGTCCCGAGGGCCGCACAATCAGCTGCCGCTCCGGGCTCGCCTCGACCGTGGCCGGCACGCGCTCGCCGCTGGCGACGTTGACGAGTTCGGCCGTCGTGAGCTTGCGGTTGAGCGGCTCGGTGAACCCGAGCACGACCCGCGGCGGAGTCTGCTCCAGCCGCTGGCCGGGGGACGGCTGCGACTCGACGAAGGCCGCGTGTCCGAAGGCGCTCGGCGCGACCACGAGCGCGAGCGCCAGCGCTGCCACAGCGGCGGAAAGCCAGACGTGCCGGCGGACGAACCTCACGTGCTATGTAGGGTAGTAGGTAGCGGGCGCGAGGCCAGCGCCGCACGGCACGCCGCTGGCAGACCGCCTCAGGACCGCCGGCGACGCGGCGGGCGGACGAGCAGAAGCGAAGCCGCGAGCAGCAGCGGCAGCGCGAGCATGACCAGCATGCAGCTCTGCGCCAGCAGCAGCGGCACGTTCAGCTCGGCGGTAGACGTCAGTGCGCCCGCCGCCATCGCGGCGCCAAGCAGACCACCGATCGCGACCGCCGAGCCCAGCAGGAGCGAGAGCGGCAGCTCCCATCGGGGCGGCCGGCCGAGCAGGTGGTCGACGCGCTCGGGTGCGATACCGACCACCACGGCCGGGTTGTGCGCCTCACCGAAGGACAGGAGGGCGGCCGCGAGCGTGCTGCGGTCGTGCTCGCGCGCGGCGGCCTCGTCGGCCGCGAGCTCGGCGAGCGCCCCATAGCGCTCGCTGACCCGCCGCAGGACCGGCACGAAGAAGAGTGCCTCGCTCAGGGTCCGAGCGAGCAGAAGCCGCAACGGGTCGCGGCGGCTGAGGTGATGGCGCTCATGCGCGACGATCGCCCGGAGGTGGCCCGCGGGAAGCGCCACGGCCGCGCTGGACAGGTAGATCCGCGGTCGCAGGAAGCCGGCGCAGAACGCTTGGGGCTGCGCCGAGCTGAAGATGGTCACCGGGGTTCGGTCGACGCGTGCTCCGCGCAGGAGGTCGAGGGTCGCGAGGAAGCGGCGCTTCCCGCGAAGCTGCCGCACCAGCGAGCGCGCGCCTCGCGTCAGGGACAAAACGCCGAGGCCCGCGAGCGGGAGAAGCAGCAGCGCGGCGGGTCCGGCGTCCGGCATCAGGAGGCTCCGGCAGGCCGCGAACAAGGTGTCAGCAGCCGGCAGGGAGAAGTCCAGCGCGCGCAGGAAGACCAGCAGCGCCAGCGCCACGGTCGCCGCGCCGAGCGCCGCGAGGGCGAGCTGGAAGCGGTAGATGCGGGCCGCGCTCCTCATCCCTTGGCGAGGCGTCGCAGCTCCCGCAGCCGCTTGGGATCGAGCCCTTCGACGTGCTCGGAGAAGTGCGCGAGCGCGAGCTCGCCGAACTCGTCGACGAGCGCCTCGACCTCGGCCTGGGCGCGCGCTTCGCGGTAGGCGTCGCGGGTGAGCGCGATCGTGTAGACGTCGGTCTTGCCGTTCCGCTTCCGGGTCAGCAGTCCCTTGCGGTAGAGCCTGGCCATGATCGTCATGATCGTGGTGTAGGCGCGCTTCTTGCGGCCCCGGTTGAGCGCCTCGAGCACCTCGCGCACCGTGCCCGCCTCGCGGCGCCACATCTCCTCCATGACCTCGCTCTCGAGCTCATGTAGAGGCGGGGGGATCTTCTTGCGTGCGCGAGCCAACGCCTACAGCCTACGATCAGGCCCCGACGCCGCGCCGCTCGCCGGAACCGCTCGGGCCTCGTGGCGCTCGAGCTCGGCGGCGATCCGCCGCTGCTCGGCGCGCAGCTCATCGGGCGAGTGCTCGCCAGCCGCCCGCCGGTCGCGCATGCCCCTGCCCATGAACAGCATCATCAGCCCCATTCCCACAGGGCAGGCCAGCAGCGCCAGCGTCGTCACGATCCCTTCCACCCGATTTCTCCTTCCCGCCAGTCTACGACAGATAGTAGTAGCCGCTGCGCCGGACACCGACGTTCAGTCCGGTAGACGCCTGCGCAGCTCGCGCCGCAGCCTGCGCTCGGAGACGCGCCCGTACGAGAACGGCTGACCGTCGAGGAACAGGCCGGGCGGCAACATCACGCCGCCGCGCTCGGCCAGTGCGCGACCCTCTTCGGAGGCGAGGTCGCGCGTCTCGACCGCGAGTGGGAACTCGCGCGCGAGCCGGTCAAGCATCTGCTTGCCCTGCTCGCAGAAGCCGCACTCGTCCTGCGTCAGCAGCAGCACCGCGACCCGCTCAGGACGACTCACGCATCCCCTTCCGGATGTCGGCGATCAGGTTCTCCGGCGGCACGTACATCGTGTGGTCGGGCGGGCCGCCGTAGTCGGCGCGGTACTCGATGCGCCCGTCCGGTCCCACCACGATGAAGGAGTGCCCATCGCGGCTCGTGCCCATCATGCCGTACTGGTTGGCCGAGTAGGCCACCGAGACCCGCAGATCGGGGTCCGAGAGCACGGCCGTCGAGAACCCGTCGTCGGCCTGCTTCTGCTCCAGCTGGTCCAGCGGGTCGGTGGTGATGCTCACCATCGCATCGATCCCGAGCGCGCGCAGCTTCGCCTCCTGCTTCTCGAGGTCCACGATCTGGTCCCAGCAGGGCTGGCACATGATCCCCTCCTGGAAGTACAGGAGCACGCGCCTGCCACGCTGCTTGGCGAGATCGAACGTCCCGCCGCCCGTCGAGGGCAGCCGGAACGTCGGAGCGGTCTCGCCGGGACCGGGATCCCCCACCGCGAAGGCGAACTCACCCGCCTTGCCGCCCCCGCCGGCGCGACTGTCGCCGGCCGAGGAGCCGCCGGTGCTATTGAGCACGAACACGACCGCCAGCGCGGCGATGGCCGCGCCGACGACACCGGCTACCTGCAGCTGCAGCCGCCGCAGGCGCTTGGCGCGCTCGCGCTCCGCCTCGCGTCTCGCGCGCTCCTGCGCCATCCGGCGCTTGTGCACGGCCCGACTTCCCATCCGCGATCAAACCCTCCCTGACGCGTACTCGTGGGCAACGACGTCGCCGGCCGCCCCCGCCGCCGTATCCACCGGGGCCGGTGCGGTGTCCTCCTCCGCGGGGCCGAGCAGCTCTCTGAAGGCGGCGCGGGTCAGCAGCAGCACGACCGCGGCGAGCAGCAACGCGGCGGCCCAGCCGGGGACGAAGGCGAGCGCGTCGGTGATCTCGCTCCCCCAGTGCTGAAGCGTGCTCGACAGTTCCGCCTGCCAGCCGCCTGACGAGGGCATCGCCTCGCTCGTCAGGCCGATCCAGAGGGTGCCCGCTCCCATCAGGGCGAGCAGCAGCCCGCTGGCGAGCGCGGTACCGCCGATCGTGCGCCGCAGCGGCCCGAGCCGCCACGTGAACGAGCGTGGCCGGAACAGCCGACCGGCCCGCAGCGCGACCGTCCGCTCCCACAGCAACGAGATCACGAACAGCGGCGCGACCATCCCGAAGACGTAGGCCGCCCCAAGCCCGAGCGACAGCCCGAACGAGGAGGCGACGCCCGACAGCGCGACGACGCCCGCCAGCACCGGCGCGCAGCAGGAGCTCGCCACCCCAGAGAAGACGCCGAGCGAGTAGACGCTGAGCGGCCCCGCCTTGCCGCCCGCGCGCCGGCCCGGCATCGGCAGGTGGATCCTGCCGCCGAGCAGCACGTAGACCGCGAGCGCGAGCAGGAAGACGCCGGCGCCCACGTAGATCAGCGTGTGCTCGCTGACGAACAGCCGCTGGAGGACAGCTGCGCCGAGCGCGATCGGCAGGATCACCGTGGCGACCCCCGCGCCGAACAGGAACGTCATCGCCACCAACATGCGCCGGTTCTGGAAGGCGGTCGCGAAATAGGACGGCAGCATCACCGAGATGCAGCAGGGCGCGAATAGCGCGATCGAGCCGGCGACGACGGCGGCCACCACCGAGCCGCCAAAGAAAATGCCGCTATCCACGCGGGGCCTCGCGGCGGGCGCGTAGGAGCACTCGGACTGACGAAGGTCGGGGCACTTGAGCTAGGTAGCGTAGTACGAGCCTAGATAGTACGTCGACCGTTGGGGCCGAAAGCTTGAGCTGGCGACGTCCCCGTTCGGCCAGCAATCTACGATGGGGGATCGTAGTGCGCCCCTCTCTGCTTGTAGCCGTGCTCACCACAGCCGCGCTTGCGGCCTGCGGCCCGCAGGGCGGCGACGGCCTGCCGGGACCATCGAGCGCCGACCCGCGCGCCACACCAGTGCAACGGGCTGTGGAGGGCTACTTCGGCGCCGTCCGCGCCGCGAACGGCCAGGGGATCTGCGCCCACCTGGCGCCCGCCCTGCGCCACCACGTGGCGCGGCTCCAAGCGCAGCCGTGCGAGGAGGCGCTCACCGCGGAGGCCCGGCGGCTGCCCGAGAGCCTGGCCGGCTACCGCGTTCAGAGCATTCGGTTCGAAGGGCGGATGGCGCGCGTCATCCTCGCGGCCGGGTCCGGCTTCCCAGATGAGCTGACGCTCGAACAAGTCGACGGCCAGTGGCTGATCACCAGCGCGCCCGGGCTTGCGGCCTGACGCCCTACTCGGACCAGGCGCGCGGCGCAGAGAGGCCAGCCGGAAGCGCTTTGCCCCTTGAGCCGCATCTACAAGCGGTCGCCGCCGCCGCAGAGGAGCTCCAGGTCGCTCACTCACCCGCACGTCGGCTTCAACAGCTCGCGCACGATGACCGCGCGACCCGCGTCCCGCACCAGGCCCATCACTTCGATCCTGCGGCCCCCGCACCTTTGCGAGGTCGTCGCCGCTCACGTCCGCCAGTCGACCACCGGCTAGTCGTAGCTCCGCTCAGACGTCCTGGAAGAAATTCAGGTCGAACCGGTCGAGCGCCTTCTGGACCTCGATGTTGAGCCGGAACAGCTCATCTGTGTAGACGAGCACCCCCATCGCCACGAGGACCAGGCCCGCCCCGACCTGAATGGCGGCGTAGTGGCGCCTGACCCAGGCGAAGCTGCGCTGGGCCGCGCTGAAGCCGACCGCGGACAGGAAGAAGGGGACGCCTAGCCCGGCCGAGTAAACCGCAAGCAGCAGGGCGCCCTCACCGGCCGTCTGGCTGGTGCTCGCGAGCCCCAGGATCGCCCCGAGCGTCGGACCCACGCACGGAGTCCAGGCGACGGCGAAGGCGACACCGGCGACGATCGGCCCGCCGGTCCCCGCGCGCTCAATCAGACCACTCGGCCGCCACTCGCGGTTCAGACGCACGACGAACACGGACGCCACGAACAGCAGCCCCATCAGGACGATCGCCACGCCCGCCACCTTGCGCAACGTCGGTTGGTTGTCGAAGAGGACCGCCCCAATCGCGGTCGCGCTCAACCCGAGGACAATGAAGACCCCGGAGAAGCTCGCCACGAACAGCAGGCTGCGCATGATCACCGCGCGGTCGACCCCGCCCGCCTGCTCGCCCGGGCTCTTGCCGCTCACCGCGGCGAGATAGCCCGGAACAAGGGGGAGGCAGCACGGAGACACGAACGAAATCAGTCCGGCGGCGAAAGCGAGCGTGACCGTGGGAGAGTCAACCATCAAGCCCGCTCCACCCGATCCTGCCTCCTCATCCGCCGGGCCGCCACCAACGACGCATGGTAGTCGGTTCGCCTGCGCGCCGGGGACCCGCCGGCACGGCGCGCGCAGGTGTGATCAACCAGCGACAGGTCGTTGGCGGATACGGCCGACGGCGGTGCCGAAGTCGTCGTGTCCCTAGTAGGCCTGGGGAGGCTTGCGCTCGGTTGGCGATCGAGCGCTCGCCAGCCCGCTGGCGGGTGCCGGGCCTGCTCGTGCTGGGCGGTGGTCCGGGGGCGCGGCCCGAGGTGGAGGCGGGCGCCGCCCGCTCGGGCAGCTCCGCCCGGTGGAGCAG
>JBOGXT010000477.1:0-1910 GCA_050694635.1 Thermoleophilaceae bacterium | reverse complement strand
ATGTGATCCGGGAGATCCGAGCCGAGCCGCTGCTCGGCTCGGGCCTGGGGGCGACGATCCTGTGGGGGCGGGCCTACGAGGGCGTGCGCCCCGAGACCGAGTCGTTCGCCCACAACGGGTACTTGTGGCTGGCGTGGAAGCTGGGCGGGCCGGCCACCGCCCTGGTCCTGCTGCTGCTGGGCTGCGCGCTGCTCTCCCGCGGGCCGCCGAAGCCCGCGACGGCGGCCGGCGCGATTCGAGGCGGCGCGCAGGCGGCGCTGCTTCTGCTGCTCGTGGCGAGCATCACCTTCCCGGCCTTCGAGGCGCTCGGGATCACCGCGGTGATGGGCGTCCTGATCGCGCTCTGCTTCCCCGGCGTACCGAGAGAGTCGACGGCATGAGGGCCTTCGCCGAGGACGCCGCGACGCGGGCCTGGGCAAGGCTTCGAACCGTGCGCAACCGGGGCTTCCGGTCGCGCCTGCGCCACCGTCCGGACGCCCCCGCGCTGATCCTCTCGCCGCACCCGGACGACGCGGTCATCGACTGCTGGTCGATCCTGACCGACTCGCGCGCGGTGGAGGTGCTGAACGTGTTCGCCGGCTCGCCCGCGCCGGGCGAGCTCGCCTATTACGACCGCCTCGCCGGCGCCCGCGACTCCGCGGAACACCTGCGGCGCCGGATCGCCGAGGACCGTGAGGCGCTCGGTTTGGCCGGGCGCTCGCCGCGCAACCTCGGGTTCCTGGCCCGGTCGTATCGCCGCGGCCGCCCGGAGCCCTCGTTCGCGCAGCTGGACGCCGCGCTCCTCGCATGCAGGGAAGGGGCGTCGCTGGTCTGCGCCCCCGCGGCGCTCGGGACGCCGCATCCCGACCACGAGCTCGTTCGCGCCTATGCCCTTCGGCTGGCGATGGAGGGCATGCCGGTTCGCCTCTACGCGGACCTTCCCTATTGCGGCTTCTACGGCTGGCCGTCCTGGGTCAGCGAGCAGGAGGCGAATCCGAGCGTCGACGTGGACGCCTACTGGGAGGGCTCGGCGGGGCAGGCGGCGGGCCTGCTGACACGCGACCGCGCCGAGGTGGTGCGCCTCGACGCCGGGCAGGCGACGGCGAAGCTGGCCGCCATGCGGGCCTACCGCGCGGAGTTCGCCGTGCTCGATCGCGGGCCGGTCGGGCAGCTGAGCAACCCGGCGATCCACGGCTACGAGGTCTTCTGGAGCGTGGGCAACGGAGCCGGCTGACCATGCGGGTGCTCGTGATCACGGATCTCTTCCCGCCCATCGCCTTCGGCGGCTACGAGCGGACCTGTGCCGATCTCGTCTCGGGCCTGAACGAGCGTCACGACGTCACCGTGCTCACGTCCGACCTGCGGCGCGAGGCCGCCCCGTCGGCGCCGGGAGTCCGCCGCGAGCTCGTGTACCTCGGCCCGGGGCGCCGCGAGCTGGCGCGGGTGCCGGCTGCCGCCGCGCGCGCCGCGAACGTGACCCGCCGTGTGCTGGCCGAGGTTCGTCCGCAGGTCGTCTACGTCTCGAACTGCCTCGTAGCGCCCCAGGCCGCCCCCTGGGCCGCAGCGCAGACGGGCGTGCCGGTGGTGTACCGCCTGAGCGAGCTCTGGTTCGCCTCGACGCTCTACCGAGGCGACCGCTTCGTCGGACATCTCCTCCCCGGCCAGCGCGGGTTGCACCGTCCCTGGTCGTGGCTGGTGCGGGGTCTCAACCGTCACCCCGCGCTCAGGCTCGATCCCAATCGGGCCGCTCCCGCGGCCATCTCCTGGTGCAGCGAGGACCTGCGGGCGCGAGTGCGCCTGCCGCCGAGCGTCACGCCGGTCCTCGAGCGCACGATCCATTCCGGTACGGCGAACGGCTTCGCCGGCCTGGCGCGCCGGCCGGAGGCCCGCCCACTGATCGTCTACGCCGGACGCGTTACCGCGGCAAAGGG
>JBOGXT010000476.1:0-10234 GCA_050694635.1 Thermoleophilaceae bacterium | reverse complement strand
CCGAGGGACTGACCCGGGAGTTGATCAAGGGGGCCGACGAAGTCCGCCAACGACTCTACGACAAGGATGACCGCGTGTCTCGCTGCGAGGTCCGTGATCGGCTCGATAGAGCCCGAAGACGTCTGGGTCCCAGGCCCGTGGCGGGTTCGGCCTCGTCCGAGATGCTCCTCCACAAGAGCAGCGGCCTGCGCCGGCGAATAGCCAGCCCGGCAGACGCCTGCGTCTCGTCCGGAGCGATAGTCACCTCGGCCCCTGCCAGTGCTGCGGCTCCGCGCCGCCCGATTACCGCGGCCGCTGTCGAAAGCAAGCGGAGCTGGCTTGGCGCGGCAGGGAAGCGCAGGCCCAAGGCCGGCCCGCTCTGGGCAGGCGGTCCGGACGCCTCGTTACGCAGCAACCGGCATCGCCGCAGCCCGCTCTCGCAGCTCCGCCAAGGTGACCGGTTCGTCCTCGGTATCCAGATGGGCCTGCCAGTAGTCCCATCCCGAGTCCAAACCTGCGTTGTCCTCCTTGGCCGCCAGCTCAACCGACTCGCACAGGTGTTCGCCAACCTGGATATAACCGTCCTCGGTGACCTCTGCGATGGTGTCCCGCTCGGTGTCAACCGGTGTAAGCAGGGTTCCGACGGGCACTACGCCCTCGGCGACCAGCTTCTCGAACGTCGGCAACTCGAGCGCCATCACTGCGGGTGCGACCACCCGCCTACTGAGGTCGGGCACGTAGTTGGGATCGGTTAGGCGCCTGAATCCGTGAAGGATGACCTCGGCCATGAGGCTGCGTCGCCGCTCGAGGAAGATGTCGTAGTCAAGATCGGTCCAGCCGGCCGGGAGCCCGTGCCACTGCTCCTGGCGGACCCGTCGAGACTCCTCGATCGCTTTGTCACCGACCTGCTGCGGCCAGTACTCAGCCGGCGGTGTACTTGAAATGGCAATGTTGTCCGACCACTCGACGAGTGCGTAGTTGGCCACCTGATTGATCCGCTTGTTGTCCTTGAGCCCGAGCGCGCTCTTGAGGTAGTCGCGCGGGAACAGATGGTGCTTCTCGATGCCTTTGACCGTCGGCCGCGACGTGAGCCAGTCCTTTACCTTCGACGTCGCCAGCAGGACGTCGGCGTCGAGAATGTTCAGGGCCGCGACATAGGCTACGAACGCGGGAGCAGCCGTCGAGGACGTATTCAGTGCGTCGAGCAGGGTGACGCGCCACCAGTCGTCCGGAACCGCCGCGTCTATCTGTCCGTTGAGCACATTTAGGAACTGCGGCGGCGTTGCAGGGACGCCGTCAAGACGGTTGAGGTCCTCTTGCATGCGGGTTTCTGGGCTGTTGGTGTACCGACCTGTGATCTGCGCCATGAAGAACCACCGGGCCATCACCTCGCGCAGCGCGTCGACGGGCACCCCGAGGTCGACCCTTCCGATGATCCACAGCGCATACGAGTAAAGGAGCGCGTTACGGGAGGTGATCATGTCCTTCGTCCGGAAACCGGCGCGCTCCAGCACCTTCAGGAACTCGTCCCAGTGCAGCGGCTTCACAGCCTGCACCTGTCCCGCCTTGAGCGTCGCAAGTGCGGCCTCACGCTTCTCGGGGTCGATCTCCCGACTGCGCGGGTCGCGCCCGCGTAGGTAGTTGTAAGCGTCGGCGAGCTTGGCCCTCCGTAGCCCCACCGCGACCGAGACGCGGAGGATCTGACCGGGATCGAACTTCATGAACGGATTGCGCGGCGTCCACGACGTCTTCTGGCCGAGGATCTGCGTCGCCTCCGCCGGGGTGAAATGAGAGTTCCTCGCCCACGCTTCAAGTTCGTTCCGGCCCTGTTCCCAGAAGACGCTGAGCCACGTCAATATGAAGTCGGCGGCTGAAAGCGAAACCCCCTCGCTGTTGATCCTCACGAAGATGTCGGCGACCGTCTCGCGCCCGACCTCCTCTTTGATCTGCACGACCTGGAAGGAGTAGTCCTGGAGCTTGGCGAGATGCTGGATCGCGCGCTCGATGTCACGCTCGAGCTCCGCGTCGACTGTGCGCTTCCCGTCCTTGCGAAGGCGCTCCAGATAGTCGTATCGGGCCTGTATCGGATCCTCGAACACCTTGACGATGTCCGGGATCCACTCTGGGGACTTCAGGAACGCCGGGGTCGGTACCTCGAACCGGCCGGTCAGCGGATTGAACGACAAAGCGATGCGCTCACGGCTGTAGTCGTCGCGCCAGACCCTGACCGCGTTGAGCACGGCATACAGGCTGGTCAAGCGTTGCTGACCGTCGACGACCTGCATCGTCGCCTCCTGCGTTTTCGCGCCGTCGGCCCCGATCGGGCGTGAGTGCCCGCCGTCGTTGTTCGCCCAGAACATCAGCTCGCCCACCGGGTAGCCGCGGTACATGGAGTCGATTAGGTCCCGCACCTTCGCGTTCGGCCAGACGAACGGTCGCTGGATGTCCGGAAGTCGAACAGTGCCCTTGTCGATGCCGGACACGAGATCCTGGACGGTCCACGGGTGATGCCCGAACTTCGCTGACATTCTCTCCTCCCTGTTTCCGCCGTGAGCCTACCTTCGTATCGCGGTGTCGCTGCTGAAAGCCGGAGCGATCGCATCCTCCGCTGAGCCATAGCCGGGGCGCACGTCGGTCTGGCTATCGCATCGGACGAGATGCGCGCGTCCGCCCGCCCGGGTCGGCTGCCGTGGCGTTCCTGCACGTGTGGAGAAGCAGGAGCACGCCGTTTCCCCGCAATCGGCCGCAGGCACGGCTGGCCGGCCGCCTTCTGATGAGAGATGCCCGGCGCTGGACGACCTCGCAGCGGGTTGGCCTCCGGTCGCCCTTCCCATGTCGAGCCGCGGCCCCGCAACCCGGGTGCTCATTGCCCTTCCCGTTCGCCGAGCGGTACCCGCATGAGCGGAATCGCGACGCCCGGGTCCGATGCGCATTGTGCGCTCTTAGTTCGGATGGGTTGGGTTGGGGTGGTCTGGGCAGCGCCCTTCCCGCCGTCCCTGGGAGGGCGCCGTGCGCGGAGCACAAAGAGAGCGACGCCGATCAGCAGCCACAAGGCCGGGGCCACCGGCGCGCCGCCCGACCCGGGTCGTCGCCCGGCAGTGGCCGGACGTCCTCGACCGCGCTCCGCGGATCGACCCGTTCGCGAGTTATCGCGTGGCACGCAAAGCTTCTCGTCGCGCAGACTTCAAGCCGCGGGTTCGCCGGGCGCGGGCCACCCGAGACCCGCGGCGGCGGCGCGGACGGCCGCCAGGAGGGCCTGGACTGAGGGCCGCTTGGCGTCCGCGGTGCGGGTCGCCATGAAGATGGTTCGGTGCACGGAGCCCTCGGCGATGGCTCTCACGGCGACGCCCGCCTGGGCCTCGGGGCGCACGAGCTGGGGTAGCAGCGCCACGGCCCGCCCACCGGCCACGAGCGCCAGGCTCGTGACGCTGTCGTTGGTTCGATGGCGGATGTCGGGGTCGAATCCTCCGTGCTCGCGGCAGGTCCGGCTGGTTATCTCCTCCCATCCGGTCTCGCGATGGCCGGTCGTCCAGGGCTCGCCGGCGAGCTCGGCCAGCGGCACCGCGCGGCGGTGACGCCGCGCCGCCGGGTGGTCCTCGGGCAGCACGAGGTGGACCGGGTCGCGGCAGAGGTCCCGGCGGTCTACGCCGGCGGGCCGCGCGAGCGGCTGGTGCTGCCACTCGTCGGCCAGGACGAGATCGAAGTCCCCGAGTGCGAGCGCGGGCAGCGACTGCTCGGGCTCGGCTTCGACGAGTTCGCAGCGGAGGTCGGGGGCCTCTCGCGCGAGCGCCTGCATGGCCGGTACCGCGAGGCGGAGCGCAACCGACTGGAAGGAGGCGATTCGCCCCCTCCCGGCGACCCTGCCCGCGGCCGCCGCCAGCTCGGCCTGCGCGAGCTCGGCCCGATCGAGCAGAGCGTCGGCGTGACGGACCAGCACGAGCGCGGCGTCGGTCAGCCGGACGCCTCGTCCGGCCCGCTCGAGCAGTGGCAGTCCCGCCTCGCGCTCGAGCACCGCGAGTTGCTGGGAGACGGCCGACGGCGTGAACTGCAGGGCGTCTGCCACCGCGGCGATCGTGCCGCGCGCGTGCAGCTCGTGCAGAAGGCGTAGCCGGTGGAGGTCGAGCATTCATTAGCAACTCTACTGAATGCTCGTTACCAACCCGAGTCGCTTCTAAGCAATGCCTGCCGCAGGATCGGGCCATGCTCTCGGCCGGCGCCCTCCTTTGCCTCGCCTCCGCGGCCGCGTTCGGCGCGATGGGAATCTTCGGCAAGCTCGCGTATGACGAGGGTGCGACGGTGGGCACGCTCCTGGCCATCCGCTTCGCGCTCGCCGCCGCCCTGCTCTGGCTGTTCGTGGTCTGCTCTGGGGGCGCTCGCATCCTGCGGGCGCTGTCTCGCCGCGATGTCGGCATCGCCCTCGCGCTCGGCGCCGTCGGGTACGGTGCTCAGGCAGGCGGCTACTTCGCGGCGCTCGAGCGTCTCGACGCCTCGCTGCTCTCGATGCTCGTCTACACGTTTCCCGTGATGGTCACGGTGACCGCCGTCGCGCTCGGGCGCGAGTCGGCGAGCCGCCGGACGGCCGTGGCACTCGCGCTCGCCTCGACCGGGCTCGTGCTCGTCCTGGTGGGGGCCGCCGCGGGGGCGCTGGACGCGCTCGGGACCGTGCTCGGGCTGGGGGCGGCGGTGGTCTACAGCGCGTACATCCTGATCTCGGAGGGCGTCGCCGCTCGCGTCGCGCCGCTCGCCCTCAGCACGCTGGTGTGCACCGGTGCGGCGACGACCCTGACGCTCGCCGGCCTCGCCGGCGGCGACCTGAACCCCGGGAGCGTGACCGCGGCCGGCTTCGCCTGGCTGAGCGGCCTCGCCGTCGTGTCGACGGTCGGGGCCGTCGCCCTGTTCTTCGCCGGGCTGCGGCGCGTCGGTCCGTCCGCCGCGGCGATTCTGTCGACCCTCGAGCCGGTGGTCACGGTCGGGCTGGCGTTCGTCGTGTTCGGCGAATCGCTCGGTCCGGCGCAGCTCGCCGGCGGAGCGCTGGTACTCATGGCGGTGCTCGCCGTCCGCATCCAACCGAGACTTGCGAAGGAGGCCACATGACCAGACCACTCGACGGCAAGGTTGCGCTCGTGGCGGGCGCCACGCGTGGGGCCGGGCGCGGCACGGCCGTGGCGCTCGGGGAGGCTGGGGCGACGGTGTACTGCACCGGCCGCACAACCCGGGAGCGGCGTTCGGAGTACGACCGCCCGGAGACGATCGAGGAGACCGCGGAGCTCGTCAACGCCGCCGGCGGGGCCGGCATCGCGGTCGCGGTCGACCATCTCGAGCCGGGCGAGGTCGAGGCGCTCGTGCAGCGAATCGACGCCGACCACGGGCGGCTCGACGTGCTGGTCAACGACATCTGGGGCGCCGAGCTGATCTTCGAGTGGAACAAGCCGGTGTGGGAGCACGACCTCGAGAAGGGGCTGCGGGTGCTGCGCCTGGCGGTCGACACCCACCTGATCACCAGCCACTTCGCGCTGGCGCTGCTGATCCGCGAGCGCGGCGGGTTGGTCGTCGAGATGACCGACGGCACCCGCGACTACAACGCCGAGAACTACAGGGTCTCGGCCTTCTACGACCTGGCCAAGTCGGCGGTCATCCGGCTGGCGTTCGCCCAGGGCGAGGAGCTCACCCCGCACGGGTGCACCGCCGTGGCGCTGACGCCGGGCTGGCTGCGCTCGGAGCTCATGCTCGAGCGCTACGGGGTCACCGAGGCGAACTGGCGCGACGGAGCGGCCGTCAATCCGCACTTCGCCGCCATCTCCGAGAGCCCCCGGTTCGTGGGCCGAGCGGTCGCCGCGCTCGCCGCCGACCCCGACCTCCAGCGCCGCAACGGCGGCTCGTTCTCGTCCGGTGAGCTGGCGCGCGAGTACGGCTTCACCGACACGGACGGCTCCCAGCCCGACTGCTGGCGCTACCTCGTGGAGGTCCAGGACGCCGGCCGGCCGGCGGACCCGACCGGCTACCGCTGAGTCTCTGCCGCGCGCGCCGTGATGTTCAGTCTCACGTAGTCGAGCTCGCGGTCGGAGAGCTCGAGCACGGCGTCGACGTAGAGGTCGCGCAGCTCCGCCGGCAACTGCTCCAGGTGGTAGCCGAGGCACACCGTGCGCAGGTAGTCGCCGGGATCGTCGGGCACCACGGGGTAGGGCTCGAGCCAGGTCTCGACCTCGTCGAAGCCGGCCCGCTCGAGGCGCTCGGCGGTCTCGCCCGGGCCGGCGAAGTTCCACGGCCCCTCCCAGCCCGCGAAGTGGCTCGCGAAGGGCTCCTGGGCCGCCGCCTCGCGGGCGGCCCGGTGGAAGCGGGCCACGTTCCCCTCTCCCCCGCACTGCGCCACCAGCCGCCCACCCGGCCGCAGCGCCGCGTGCAGCCGCTCGAACAGCCGGTCGTGGTCGGGCACCCAGTGGAACACGGCGTTCGAGAAGACAGCGTCGACAGGCTCCTCGAGCGTGAGCTCGGTCAGATCGGCGCGCATCACGGTCGCGCGGTCGTCACCGAGCGCCTCCCGCGCGTGCGCCACCATCGAGCGCGCCTGGTCGACCGCCACCACGCGCCCGCGCGGCAGCCGCTCCAGCAGCATCAGGGTCACCCGGCCGGAGCCGCAGCCGGCGTCCAGCACGGTCTCGTCGCCACGCAGGTTGAGCCGGTCGAGCAGCGCGCTCGCCCACTCGACATGCGGACCCGACACCCGGTGGTAGGTGGCGGCGTCCCAGTCGCGGCTCATGCCAGCGCGGTTGTTACAGGCCCGCTGCGCTCGCGCTCCGCCTCGAAGCGGTCGATCGCCTCGGACTGCTGGAACGTCACCCCGATGTCGTCGAGGCCCTCGAGCAGGCGCCGGGCCACCTCCGGGTCGATCTCGAACTGGACCTGCCGCCCGGCGAACGACACCTCCTGCTCCTCCAGGTCGATGCGGGCGTGCCGCGCCGCCATCAGCTCCTTCACGTCGGCCTCACCGAGCACCACGGGCAGCAGGCCGATCTTCGTGCAGTTGCTGAAGAAGATGTCGGCAAAGCTCGGAGCCACGATCGCGCGGAAGCCGTAGTCCTCGAGCGCCCACGGCGCGTGCTCGCGCGAGGAGCCGCAGCCGAAGTTGCGGCCGGTGGCGAGGATCGGGTTGCTCGGGAGGTCCCAGCCGGGCTCCTTCGACCAGTCGTGGAAGAGGAACTCGCCGAAGCCGGAGCGCTCCACCCGCTTCAGGAACTGCTTGGGGATGATCTGGTCGGTGTCCACGTCGCTTCGGTCGAGCACCGACACGCCGCCCTCGACGATGCGGACCGGCTCCATCACTCCCAGCCCCTGATGTCCACGAAGTGCCCCTCGATGGCCGCGGCGGCGGCCATCTTCGGGCTGACCAGGTGCGAGCGCGCCCCGCGGCCCTGGCGCCCCTCGAAGTTGCGGTTGGAGGTCGAGGCGACCCGCTCGCCGGGTGCGGCGATGTCCGGGTTCATGCCCAGGCACATCGAGCAACCGGCCGAGCGCCAGTCGAAGCCGGCGGCGCGGAAGACCTCGTGGAGGCCCTCGGCCTCGGCCTGCGCCTTCACCTGCTGGGAGCCGGGCACCACCATCGCGTCGACCGACGCCGCCACGCGCCGGCCCCTCACGACCTCGGCGGCCTCGCGCAGGTCGCCGATGCGCGAGTTCGTGCACGAGCCGATGAACACGCGGTCCAGGCGGATGTCCTGGATCGGCGTGCCGGGGGCGAGGGCCATGTACTCGAGCGCGCGCTCGTCGCCCTCCGCTCGCGGCTCCGGCACCGCCGAGGTCACGTCGGTGACCATCCCCGGATTCGTGCCCCAGGTGACCTGCGGCGAGAGCGCCGAAGCGTCGATCTCCACCTCGGTGTCGAACCTCGCCTCGGTGTCGCTGCGAAGCTCGCGCCACTCGTCAAGCGGCAGCGGGTCGGGCGCCGCCTCGCGGCCCTCGACCCAGGCGAAGGTGGTGTCGTCGGGGGCGATCATCCCGGCGCGGCCGCCGCCCTCGATCGTCATGTTGCAGACGGTCATGCGGCCTTCCATCGAGAGCCGCTCGATGGCCGGGCCCGCGTACTCGATCACGTGCCCGACGCCACCGTCCACGCCGATCCGCCCGATCGTGCCGAGGATCAGGTCCTTGGCGGTGACGCCGTACCCGAGCTCGCCCGCGTAGCGGATCCGCATCGACCTCGGCTTTCGCTGCTGGAGCGTCTGCGTGGCGAGGACGTGCTCGACCTCGCTCGTGCCGATCCCGAAGGCGAGCGCCCCGAAGGCGCCGTGGGTCGAGGTGTGGGAGTCGCCGCAGACGATCGTCATGCCGGGCTGGGTCACGCCCAGCTCGGGGCCGATCACGTGCACGATGCCCTGGCGCGCGGACCCGATCGAATAGACCGGCACGCCGAACTCGCGGCAGTTGCTCTCGAGCGTCTCGACCTGCACGCGCGAGAGCCGGTCGCGGATCTGGGCGGCCGCGGTGGATCCGTCGGTGGGGACGTTGTGGTCGGCGGTCGCCAGCGTGCGGTCGGGCCGGCGTACGGGGTGGCCGGCCAGGCGCAGCGACTCGAAGGCCTGCGGAGAGGTGACCTCGTGCACGAGGTGGAGGTCGACGTAGAGCAGCCCCTCGGCGACCTCGTGCGCTTCCCAGATCTTGTCGAACAGAGATCGCGCGGCCATCAGCTCCTCCTGAGACCGGCGGCCACGATCGCGTAGAAGCGGGCGTCGGCGCGGCCGGGGTTCTCGAAGTGGTGCGGTATGTCGGCGTCGAAGGTCACGCAGTCGCCGTCCTCGAGGTCGTGCTGCACGCCCGCGCACACGAAGCGCAGTGGGCCGTCCACGACGACCGCCGTCTCGCGGCTGCCGGGCTCGTGCATCGGCGGGTCGTCCGGCGCGCCGGTCGCGCCACCGGGCGCGAGCGTGTGGAACGAGACCTCCGCGCGCAGCCCGGGCTGCGGCGGGGTGAGCACCTCGTACCGGTGGCCTCCACGGCCGGCCCGCAGACGCTCGCCCACCCGCACCACGCTCACCCCGTCGGTCTCGTCGAGGCGCAGCAGCTGCGACAGTGTCAGCTCGAGGCCGCCCGCGATGCGCTCGGCCACCGCGAGCGTCGGGCTCGTTTCGCCGCGCTCCACCTGGGACAGCATCGGGGCCGACACCCCGCTGCGGTCGGCCAGGTCGCGCAGGGAGAGGTCCATGCCCTCGCGGAGGCGGCGGATCCGGGTACCGAAGGGATGACCGTTGATCGCCACTATGTCGCGTACGTTATCACGGACATTTGTATGCGGGCTGGACGACGCCGCCAAGCGGCGCGCGGCGTCCCGGCTTGGCCGGCTCGGCTTCCGGCGCCTCAGCGGCTCTGGTTCTTAGGCCGCACCAGCACCTCGTTCAGGCACACGTGCGGTGGGCGGGTCACGGCGTAGCGGATCGCGTCGGCGATGTCCTCCGCCCGGAGCACGTCGCCGATCTGCTCGCGGACGCGCTCGAGCGTCTGCTGGACCATCGGGTTCACGTTGTGCCCCTGCAGCTCCGTCTCGACGAAGCCCGGTGCCACGACCGTCACGCGGATGCCGGCGTGGAGCGCCTCCTGGCGCAGCGCCTCCGAGAAGGCGTGCACCCCGAACTTGGTCATGTTGTAGACGGCGGCGCCCGCGTCGGCGCGGCGGCCGGCGACCGACGAGACGTTGACGATGTCCCCTCCCCCGCTCCGGGCGATCAGCGGCAACGCCGCGTGCGTGCAGATCAGGAGGCCCCAGAGGTTCACCTCGAGCATGCGGCGCCACTCGGAGGCATCGGCCCCGTCCACCGGCCCGAGCAGCATCACGCCGGCGTTGTTCACCAGCATGTGGAGCCCGCCGTGCTCGCGGTCGGCGGCCCCGACGAACCCGCGCGCCTGCGCCTCGTCGGTGACGTCCACCTCGTGCACCGAGCACGGCCCGTCGAGCCTCGCCGCCAGCTGCTGGAGGCGCTCGCGGCGGCGCGCTCCGAGCGCTACCGTGGCACCGGCGCGCGAGAGCGCGAGCGCGGTCGCCTCGCCGATCCCCGAGGAGGCGCCTGTGATCGCGGCGACCCTACCTGCCAGCGGCTGCTCGGCCATGCGGAGCCGATCCTATCGCCGCCGGGGCCTCAGCCCGCCGCGAGCAGCCGCCGCGCGCGCAGCGCCAGCTCGAGCTCGAAGCGCCCGTCGGGCTCGTCGAGCCGCTCGCCGAACAGCTCGCGCAGACGGGCCAGCCGGTAGCGGACCGTCTGCGGGTGCA
>JBOGXT010000475.1:0-4741 GCA_050694635.1 Thermoleophilaceae bacterium | reverse complement strand
CCCTCGTGGGTGATGCACGCCCCGGCGACGATCTCGTCCTCGAAGTCGAGCGACAGGTTCCCCCCGTCGTCGACCAGCAGGCTGAGCAGGTTCTCGACGTTCTTCGAGTACAGCTGTGAGGCGTGGGTCGCCATCTCGCTCGGGAGGTTGAGCGGGGCAATCACCTTGACGCCGGTCTCGATTACGGTGCGGCCGGGCTCGCTGAGCTCGCAGTTCCCGCCCGCCTCGACCGCGAGGTCGACGATCACCGACCCCGGCGACATGCCGCGGACCGCCTCGGCCGTGATCAGCAGCGGCGCGGGGCGCCCGGGGATCAGCGCCGTCGTGATGATCACGTCCTGGCGAGCCGCGTTCTCGGCGAGCGCCTCGCGGACCTTCTCGTTTTCCTCGTCGGTGAGCGGGCGCGCGTATCCGCCCTCCGCCTCGGCGTCGGGGATGAAGTCGAGCTCGAGCGGTCGCCCCCCGAGGCTCGCGATCTGCTCCCACGCCGCGCGGCGGATGTCGAATCCGGTCACGACGGCGCCGAGCCGCTTCGCGGTGGCGATCGCCTGGAGGCCCGCCACGCCCGCGCCCAGCACGAGCACCTTGGCCGGGCGCACGGTGCCGGCCGCCGTGGTGAGCATCGGGAAGAAGCGCGGGAGCTGCTGCGCGGCGATCAGCGCCGCCCGGTAGCCGCCGACGGTGGCCTGCGAGGAGAGCGCGTCCATCGACTGGGCGCGCGTGATGCGCGGGATTGCCTCCATGGCGAAGCTGGTCACGCCCGCCTCGGCGAGCGCCCGCACGGTCTCGTGCGCGGTCAGGGGCTGGAGGAACCCGACGAGGACGGAGCCCTGCCCCAGGCGCCCGATCTCCTCCGCCGACGGCGGCGCCACCTTCGCCACGACCGGGCCGGAGAAGCCGTCCCCGAGCGTCGCCCCGGCGCGCTCGTAGGCGCCGTCGGGCTGGTGCGCTCCATCGCCGGCGCCGGCCTCGACGGTCACCGAGACGCCGCCCTTGGCGAGGCGCTCGACAGCCTCCGGCACGAGCGCCACCCGCCGCTCGCCGCTCGCCGTTTCCTTGGGTACCGAGACGTCCATGGGGTTCCGGGGGCGCGGCATGCTAATACATGGGGTAGGCGGCCCCGGCCGCCGCTGCATGGACCACAAGACTCTCGAGAAGATCGATCGCGTCGTCGTTCGCTTCGCGGGCGACTCGGGTGACGGCATGCAGCTCACCGGAAGCCGCTTCACCGACGCCACCGCGGTCGTCGGCAACGACCTCGCCACGCTGCCGGACTTCCCCGCCGAGATCCGCGCCCCCGCCGGGACCCCGCACGGGGTGTCCGCCTTCCAGATCCACTTCGCCTCGCGTGACATCCTCACGCCGGGCGACCACCCCAACGTGCTCGTGGCGATGAACCCCGCCGCGCTCATCACCCAGGTCGGGGCGGTCGAGAAGGGCGGCACGGTGATCGTCAACGAGGACGGCTTCACCGACCACAACCTGCGCAAGGCGGGCTACGAGTCGAACCCGCTCGAGGACGACTCGCTCGACGACTACCAGCTCTTCCGCGTGCCGATGACCTCGATGACCGTGCGGGCCACCGAGGGGGTCGAGGGCATCACGGCCCGCGACGCCGTGCGGTGCAAGAACCTGTTCGCGCTCGGGCTCGTGTCCTGGATGTATGGGCGGCCCACCGAGCCGAGCGTCGAGTGGATCGAGAGGAAGTTCGAGGACGCGCCGCCGGTGCGAGACGCGAACCTGGCCGCCTTCCGGGCGGGCTACAACTTCGGCGAGACGGCCGAGCTGCTCGCCGTGCACTACGAGGTCGAGCCGGCCCCGGCGCCGCCGGGCACGTACCGCAACGTGAACGGCACGCAGGCGCTGGCGCTCGGCCTGATCGCGGCCTCCGTGCAGTCCGGGCTCCAGCTGTTCCTGGCCTCCTACCCGATCACGCCCGCGTCCGAGCTGCTGCACGCGCTGTCGCGCCACCGCCGCTTCGGCGTCCACACGATCCAGGCGGAGGACGAGATCGCCGCCGCCAACATGGCGCTCGGCGCCGCCTTCTCGGGCTGCCTCGGGGTGACGGCCACGAGCGGCCCCGACATGGACCTGAAGGCAGAGACGATCGGGCTGGCGGTGGCGATGGAGCTGCCGCTGGTCGTGGTGGACGTGCAGCGCGCCGGGCCCTCCACGGGCATGCCGACCAAGACCGAGGCGGCCGACCTCCTGATGGCGCTGTGGGGGCGCCACGGCGAGTCGCCGTTGCCGGTGGTGGCCCCCTGCACCCCCGCCGACTGCTTCCACGCGGCGATCGAGGCCGCCCGGATCGCGGTCACGCACCGCACCCCGGTGATCCTGCTGAGCGACACCTTCCTGGCCAACTCGTCCGAGCCGTGGCGGCTGCCCGACGTGGCCTCGCTGCCCGAGATCGACCCGCGCGTCGCCACCGAGCCGGACGGCTTCCAGCCCTACGCGCGCGACGACAAGCTGGCCCGGCCATGGGCGGTTCCGGGTACGCCCGGGCTGCGGCATCGGATCGGGGGGCTCGAGAAGGAGGCCGTGACCGGGAACATCTCGTACGAGCCGGCGAACCACGAGTACATGACGCGGCTGAGGGCCGAACGCGTCGCGCGTGTGGAGGTGCCCGGCGTGGAGGTGGACGACCCCGACGGCGACGCCGACCTGCTCGTGCTCGGGTGGGGCTCGAGCTACGGCGCCATCCAGGGCGCCGCACGGCGGCTGCGGCGCGAGCAGAGCCTCAAGCTCGCCACCGCGCACGTGCGGCACCTCAACCCGCTGCCCGGCAACCTGGAGCAGGTGCTGCGCTCCTACGAGCGCGTGCTGGTGCCGGAGATGAACATGGGCCAGCTCTCGCGGCTGCTGCGCGCCGAGTACCTGATCGACGTCGAGAGCTACACCAAGGTGGACGGGCTGCCGATATTCACGCGCGACGTGATGGAGCGGGTGGTGGAGCTGCTGTCATGAGCCAGAACGGCAAGCCGCTGCCGGTCCTGGCGAAGGCCGACTTCTCGTCCGACCAGGAGACGCGCTGGTGCCCCGGATGCGGGGACTACGCGATCCTGGCGTCGGTTCAGGGCTTCATGCCCGAGCTTGGCGTGCCGCCCGAGAAGATCGTCTTCGTGACCGGCATCGGCTGCGCGGGCCGCTTCGTCTACTACATGGACACGTACGGGATGCACGGCATCCACGGGCGCGCGCCGGCGCTCGCCACCGGCGTGGCCACCGCGCGGCCCGACCTATCGGTCTGGGTCGTGAGCGGGGACGGCGACGCCCTCTCGATCGGGGGCAACCACCTGATCCACGCGCTGCGCCGCAACGTGCCGCTCAAGATCCTGCTGTTCAACAACCAGATCTACGGGCTGACCAAGGGCCAGTACTCGCCCACCAGCGAGGAGGGCAAGGTCACCAAGTCCACGCCGTTCGGCTCGCAGGATCACCCGTTCAACCCGGTCTCGCTCGCGCTCGGCGCCGAGGCGACGTTCGTGGCGCGCACCGTGGACACCGACAAGAAGCACATGGCCGAGACGCTGCGGGCGGCGGCGGCGCACAGCGGCGCGGCGTTCGTCGAGATCTACCAGAACTGCAACGTCTTCAACGACGGCGCGTTCGACGCCGTGCGCGCCAAGGGCCAGAAGGAGCAGAACCAGATCCGGCTGGAGCATGGACGGCCGATCCGCTTCGGGGCCGAGGGCGAGCGCGGCGTCGCGCGTGGCGTGGACGGGCGCCTCGAGCTGGTCGACGTGGCCGAGCTGGGGGAGGACGCCCTGGTCGTTCACGACGCCAAGCGGCAGGAGCCGAGCCTGGCCTTCGAGCTCGCCCACCTGGCCGCCCGCCCGACCGGGCCGACGCCGATCGGCGTGTTCCGGGCCGTGGAACGCCCGGTCTATGGGTCCGACCTCGCGGCGTCGCTGGACGAGGCCCGCGCGAAGGTGGGACCCGAGGAGCTGGAAGCGCTCCTCCACTCCGGAGACACCTGGACGGTTTCGTAGCCGCTCAGGCGGCCAGGTCGAGCACCAGCTCGGACACGCCGTGTCCCGTGTGCCTGCGCTCGAGATGCGTGGTCAGCTTCCGCATCAGCCTGTGCGCCGCGACGTTGTCGCTTGCCATCGTCGCGGTGAAGCGGCCGATTCCGGCACGGCGCGCCTCGCCCGCGAGCTGCTTGGCGAGGAGCGAGCCGACGCCTCGGCGCTGCCAGTCGTCGGCCACCACGATCGCCACCTCGGCGGCGGAGGGGTCCCCGGCGAGGCGGACGAAGCGAGCGACCGCGATCAGGCGGCGGACCGGATCGCCGGGAAACTCGGCGACCAGTGCCACGTGATCGCGGCCGTTCACCTCCGTGAGGTATCGCAGCTCCGTCCGGCTGAAGCTGCGCTTGAGTGTGAGGAAGCGTCGCTGCACCGACTCGTCCGAGAGGTGCCGCAGCCCGTCCTCCAGCATCCGCTTGTCGTCCGCGCGGATGGGCCGGATGAGGATGAGGGCTCCGTCTGGAAGGCGCTTGAGCACACAACCAGCGTTGCGCTCCGGCCCCCGGGCTTGTGTGCACCTGGTCACATGGGCCTGAGGGCCCAGGGAATCACCGCAGCAGCCAGGCAATCTGCGCCTGGCGCTCGACCGCCGCGCAGACGTCGAGCGCGCTGGCCGGCGACTCCGCCAGGCCCAGTACGCCGTGGCGCCCGAGCAGCGCGGCGCGGCGACCGGCCAGCGCCTCGACGGCCGCGGCGGCGATCTCGTCCGAGCC
>JBOGXT010000474.1:0-11949 GCA_050694635.1 Thermoleophilaceae bacterium | reverse complement strand
AGGAACACGATGAGGTACGCGACGTACCAGCGGGCCGCCGACCTGACGTCGCTGAAGACGAGCGCCGCGAGCGGGGCGAGAATCCCCCACAGGCCGACGCCGCCGGATTCGAGAAATCCGCCGAGCGGAATCATCGAGAGCGTCGGCGCGAGCAGGATGTCGACCTGGCCCACGAGGAGCAGCCACGGGAAGTCGCGCGTGCGCGCGAACACGACGACGGCACCGAGCAGGACGCCGAAGTACACGAGCGGCACCAGGCCGACCGGCGATCCGAACGCGAGATACAGCGCCCCCCACAACGCCGCGACCGGCAGGATCAACACTGAGATCTGGACCAGCAGGGCCTTTCGAGCACGCAGGTCCTCGTCGTCGTGGGGATCCGCGCCGACGAGCGTCAGGCGCGCGGTGACGCGATCCGCCGCCGCTTGGATCCGGTCGAGGAGGTGCATCGCGGGAGACGTTACTGGTGGACCCGTCGCCACCTGCGGTCGCCCGAACACGGCACCGGGAGCCCAGGTCGAATCCCGCCCCTCGACATCGCCCGGCGGCTCACCCACGCGATCTGGCACATGCTCACTCGCAACCAGCTCTCTCGCTCCCCGAGGCGCCGCTGTTCGTCTAGCGGCCTGACCGCCCTCTTTGGAATTGCGCCCTCGAGCGAATCATCCAATTCCGCCTGATCCACCCGCCGAGGTGGCCATAGACATGAGCATCGCTCCACATCACCTACCCACGCGAGTTCCGCGACCCAGAACCACCGACCACCAGTTGACAAGCAGCCCTTCTTCATAGAGGCGAACAGCGAGCGCGATGCCTCGCCATGTTCTTCGACAACCACGGGCCGCCGCACTTTCATGCCCGGCATTCGGAGGAAAGCGCCAAGGTTCGGATCGACACGCTGGAGGTGATCGACAGCAGCATGGAATGAGTTGAGCGAGAACTGGCGGCGCGCTCGAGCCGGTGAAACACTTCGTCCGATCGAACCGCTCCGATGATTGGCTTGACCCCGGACATAACAGAAGCCGCCGTGGTTCGGCACGGCGTACTTCGCCTTGCCTTCGCCGACGGGTTGACGGGCGAGGTCGAGGTGCTCGACCGGATGCGCGGACCCGTATTCGACGAGGCGCGCAGCCCGGAGGGTTTCGCGCGCGTACAGGTCGATCCTCAGACGGGGACGGTCACGTGGCCCGGCGGCGCCGATCTTGCCCCTGACCCGCTCTACCAGCGAATCCGCACCGGCACCTGGCCAGGACAAGACGTCGCCGCCTGACGACCTTCGGCCCCTCGTGCCCTGGGTGTCCATTCGGTGTCTAAACCCGCGGCATTTCAGCCCCATTCGTTGAATCGCCAGACGCGCGCGCCGACAGCGGAACGAAAGAAAGCGGCTGTTTGCAGGGAATTCTGGATCGTTCGAACTGTTGACCTCTTGCAGAGGCAACGCAGAAGGTCATGAGTTCGATCCTTCGGGCGAGTCCGGTTTCAGTCCGGAATCGGGCGTTAGCGCGAGCCGGCCCGACAGACCTCCGAGAGAACCGTCTTGGTCCCGAGCAGGAGGTCGACGCTCCGCCCAATAGCTCCAGACGCCTCCTCGTCGTCCATAGCCGGAGCTGACCGGTCTCCGGCGGAGCGTCGAGTTCACGCGATTGCGAAAGCAAGGCGTTTCGGGTTCTCTCCTCTCGGCGAGCATCTCGCGCGGCCCCGGCCGGACTCTTCCTTTCAGCTGGAGCGGGTTTCCGCTTCTCGGCACACCTCCGCCACGAACGCTGGCGGACGGATTTCCCGGGCGAGTCCGCTCTCGCGGCTCGGACCGCTTGATCCGTGAGGTGCGCCTCCATCGGCGGTAGCCGCGTGGGCGCGCCTGCTGCCTGGCGCGTGACCACGCGCAGGTCGACACGGATGGGTGTTCGTGGCCGCTGTGGCCCGAAGGCCCGCGCGAGAGCCGCACCCTGTACGTCGGTGATCGGGGCGTTGACGACGGCGATCGATGTCGCTACGGCCGGGGAGGTAGTCGCCCAGAGTCAGCGATCCGTGCAGGATCACCCCGGCCAGGGCGTCGCCCAGCGCCCGCGACGACGCCTTCGCGAGAGCGTCGGCGAGCTCGAGCGCCTCTTGCGCAGGGAGCGCAGCGCTGGATCCGTCGGGCCGAGCAGTGGTCATGCGGCGTGTGCGCGGCGCGGGCGGCAGATGGCCGGGCTCTGTGGGGCGATCTCAGTCGCCGTCGGGAAGATCGAGCGCGATAGTGCCCGCGCCGCCTTCGGGAGGTGTGCGGCGAGGCTCTCTGACTCCTGTCGGCCCGAAGCCCCAGTCCTCGCCGCAGCGTGCCGGGGCTTTGGGCATGCGCGTGCGCCAGACGCTCCAGCGGTGGCAGCGCGGTTCGCGCTGGGCCCAGACGGCGCTGCCGAAGGCGCCGACGCCGATTGCCAGGCCTCCGTGCGCCACGCGGCTGACGTGGAGCATGAGATCAAGGTACTCCGCTGCCGCCGCGTTGTCCGTGCGCTTCAGCGCAGATGCTCGGCCGGCTTGGCACCGCGGGCGTGCGTACACGGCGCTGCATCTACCGATCTCCGCAGGTGACGGACATCGCTCGCGTCGCCAGGCGTCCGAGCTCGAAAGCGTCATCGAGGTCCAGGGCGAGGCTTCCCTCGCAAGCGTTCACCCACCGCGCGGCGACCCCCTGGCCGGCGAGGAAGTGCACGTGGCAGCAGAACGATTCGATGATGTTCGCGGTCGCTGTTCGCGCCGGCGGCGGGAACGACACCCAGATGTCCTCCGGTTGTGAGGTGAGCACCCGCCGCGGTTCGACGGTGAGGCGCACGTCGGCAGCGGTCATCGGACAGGTCGACTCGACCTCCGCCTGCTCGTCCAGCAGTGCGGGAAGGAACAGCGTGTCCCAGGCACACCAGGTGTACAGGCGGCGGCCGCCTACCTCGAAGCGGTGCTCGGTCGGTCGCAGGCTGAGACCGCCGAACGCCACGACGCGTCCGTGGTCGTCGCGGCGCACGTTCGGCCACCGCGCGAGCGTGTCCGTCACGTCGTGCTCGGCGCGGTCGGTAGACGCCGCGAGCGCGGCGGCCGAGATTGGCTTCCCGCGTGCGAGCTCGCGCAGCAGCGCTCTCGCCGGCGGCGCGTCGTCGCATCCTGGGAACGTGCCTGCGAGCGAGCGGGCGAGCGCTTCGAGCGAGGGAGCGTCGAGGTGACTGCTCATGCCGCGCAGCAGGAGAGCTTGCTGGGGTCGCGGGTGAACGCCAGCGCCGCCAGGTGGATCGCCTCGCCGATCGTCAGGTACGGGTCCCAGCTGTCCGCGAGGTCGGAGACGGTGCGGCGCGCTTCGATCGCGTAGACCGCGGCGAGGATCGCGTCGCCGGCGCCCTCGGCGAGGAGGTGGACTCCGAGGACGCGGCCGCTGGCGCGCTCGGCGACGAGCTTGGCGACGCCGAGCGTGTTGCGGCTCACGATCGCGCGCGGAAGGTTCGCCAGGTCCAGCACGCGGCACTCGCAGTCGATGCCGTCGGCGTGCGCCTGCGCCTCCGTCATGCCGGCGGAGGCGATCGTGGGGCTGGTGAACGTGATGCGCGGCAGCGCCGAGTAGTCGATGCGCCGCCCGGCCCTGTCGAACGCGTTCTCGACGGCGATTGCCCCCTGCTTGGCGGCGACATACACGAACTGCGGATGGCCGGTCACATCCCCGGCCGCCCATACGCGCGGATTGGCGGTGCTCATATCGTCGTCGACCAGGACCTCGCCGCCAGCTCCAAGCTCGACGCCTACCGTGTCGAACGCCAAGCCGTCGGTGCGGGGGCGCCGCCCCGTGGCGACCAGCGAGCTGTTCAGCCCGGAACTCGCCAAGATCGGTCATGACGACAGCGCCGCCGGCTTCGCGCTGCACTCGCGTGACGTCGAGGCCCTCGACGACGTCGATGCCCTCTGCGGCGAATGCGTCACGGATCCCGGTGGCGATCTCTGGCTCCTCGCGGCGCGCGAGCTGCGAGCGCACCAACATGGTCACGCTCGTGCCGAGGTACGCGAACAGCTGGGCTTGCTCCATCGCGACGTAGCCGCCGCCCAGGACGACCATCGACGTCGGCAGGTGATCGAGCTCCATCGCCGTCGTCGACGTCAGGTAGCCGCTGTCGCGCAGTCCCGGGATGGCGGCGATGTGCGGCTCGGAACCCGTAGCGACGAGATACTGCGCGGCGTCGATTCGCCGCCCGTCGACCTCGAGGCTGGGCCCGTCGACGAAGCGCGCGTCACCCTCGACGAGCTCGATGGCGTACTCGCGCGCGAGATCGACGTACTTGTCCTGGCGCACCCCCTCGACGATCTCCCGCTTGCCGGCGATCAAATCCGCGAACTCGACCGGGCCCGCCTCGGTTCTGATGCCAGGGAAGCGGTTCAGCTGCGCGCGGTGGCGTGCCTCGGCCGCCGCAAGCAGCGCCTTGGAGGGAATGCAACCGATGTTCACGCACGTCCCGCCGATCGTCCCGCGCTCGATCATCGCCACGCGCAACTGCCGGCGGCGCGCGGCGATCGCCGCCGCAAACGCGCCGCCCCCCGACCCGATGATCGCCAGGTCGTAGTCGAAGTCCCCACGCCCGGACCTCGCGCCGTCGACGGTCGAATCGCTGGGGGTGATGCCGTCGTCGGACATCAGCAGGGCTTGGAGTCGGTGCGCCGGCAGGCGGCGACGTGCTCGGCGTTGTCCTCGAGCAGCGCGCGGCCGAGCGCCAGCAGCTCGGCGACGCGGGGGTCGGCGATCCGGTAGTAGACGCTAGGGTGCTCGCGCCGGGTCTCCACGAAGCCGCACCAGCGCAAGCACGCCAGATGGTTGGAGATCTTCGGCTGCGACTGGCCGAGTTGCTCGACCAGCTCGCCCACCGACAGCTCGCCGTGCGTCCGCAGCAGTTCGAGGATCCGCACGCGCGTCGCGTCGCCCAGTCCGCGGAAGTACTTGGCGACGAGGTCGGGCTCAGCGGGCGCGTCCGGAAGGACGAACGGTGCCGAGGCGGTGAAGTCTTCAGGGGCGGACATCAGAAGATCCTGATGTAGAGTATCAGATCATTCTGATATGCCGCCCGGAGGGTGATGAATGTCATGTGGAAGTGAGGACTTCCGGCACTACTGGGTGGCGCGCCGCCCACCTACGGTCCTGGGCACGGACCGATGAGGCGAGACGACGCGATGACTCAGCACGACACACCCGAGCAGGGCTCCCCGCGCGACGGCCGCAGCGAGCGGGAGTCGAGGACGACCTGGGGCCATTCACTTCCCGCGGTCGCCGTGTGCATCGGCGCCGGAGCCACGATCGCCCTCGTTGCCATCTTCGGCCAACCGGGGTGAGGAAGAGGAAGCATGAGCGATTCCGTCGTAAGCCTTTCCGATGTCACCCGTCGGTTCGCCGAGGTCACGGCAGTCGAGGATCTGAGCCTCGAGATCGGACGGGCCGAGACGGTGGCGCTGCTCGGCCCCAACGGGGCCGGCAAGACCACTGCCCTTGAGGTCATGCTCGGCCTCCAGCGCCCCGACGCCGGGCGCGTTAGCCTGTTCGGGGATCCGCCTCGGGACGCGGTCGCAGACGGCCGGGTCGGGGCGATGCTGCAGGAGGGCGATCTCCCGCCCGGCGCCAGGGTCGCCGAGCTCGTCGCCCTGGTTCGGGGCCTCTACCCAAGTCCCCCGCCGCTCGCCGACACGCTCCGCGTCGGCGACGTCGACCAGATCGCCGACCGGCGCGTCGAGCGGCTGTCGGGGGGGCAGCGTCAGCGCGTCCGGCTCGCGATCGCGCTCGCCGGCGGGGCCGAGCTGCTGGTGCTGGACGAGCCGACCGCGGCGATGGACGTCGCCGCCCGGCAATCGTTCTGGGCGGCGGCGGGCGAATATGCCTCCGACGGGCGCTCGCTGCTGTTCGCTACCCACCGCCTTGAGGAGGCCGACGACGTCGCAGACCGGATCGTGGTGATGGCGAACGGGCGGATCGTCGCCGACGGGCCTCCGGACGCCGTCAAGGCGACCGCCAGGGGACGCGGCACGGTCAGCTTCCGGGCGAACGGCACCCCGATCGAACTGCTCGAGCGGCTTCCCGCCGTCGAGGAGGTCGAACTCGCGCGCGGGCGAGCCACGCTTCGGACCGCGGATCCCGAACGGACCGTGCGCGCGCTGCTCGAGGCGGCTCCGCACCTCGAGGGCTTCGAGGTGACCGGGTCCCGGCTCGAGGACGCCTTCCTGACCCTTACACGCGAGGAGGACTCCCGATGACCGCCTATCTGCGACTCGAGATCGTCCGCCAGTTTCGAAACCGCGACGCGCTCGCATGGAGGATTGGATTGCCGGCGGGGCTGTACGTCTTCTTCCGGGCCGTGTTCGGGGAGGGCGACGGCACCTCCGAGGGGCTGCCCTCGGACACCGCGGCGCTGGTGATCTTCGCGGTCTTCGGGACGCTGGCGGCGGGCCTCTACTCGACCGCTCCGGCCCTCGCCCAGGAGCGAGCCACGGGCTGGCTGCGCCAGCTCCGCGTCACCCCGCTGCCGGCCGCCGCGACGGTCGTAGGCAAGCTCGCCGCGGCGATTGCCTACGCGCTGCCCGCGATTGCGCTGGTCGCCGTCGCCTCGGCGGCGACCCAGGGCGTGGAGCTCGGCTTGGACCGCTGGGTCGAGCTGACGTTGCTGCTCTGGGTCGCGACTGCCCCGTTTGCCGCGCTCGGAGTGCTGATCGGTCTCACGATCCGGGATGCGGAGCCGGCGCAGAGCGCCGCGAGTGCCGCCATGATCGTCCTCTGGGTGCTCGGGGGCATGCTTACGTCGCCCGCCGACCTGCCGGGGGCGCTGGAGGCGATCGCGCCCACGCTGCCGACCAACGCGGCGGCGGAACTTGGCTGGGCGGCGGCCCGCGGCGACGCGGTTCCCGCCTCGGCGATCGCCGTCGTGCTCGTGTGGACGGGCGGGCTTGGGGCGCTCGCCGCGCTTGCCTGGCGGCGGCTCGGAGGGGCGCGCTGAGCGCGGTACGGTGGGTGGCGTGACGGAGGCCCGGCGACCGGCGCACGGCTACTGGTTCGCCCTCTTCGGCGCCCACAGCGACCCGAAGGGCCGACTGCTCTGCGTCGGGACCGCGCTCGTCTGCCTCGCCTTCCCGCTCGGCGACCTCTTGAGCGGTCGGCTCTCGGTCGGTTCCGAGCTGGTCGCAGGCGCGGGCCTGGCGGCGTTCGCCGTCCTCTACCTCCGCCTGTTCTGGATCCTCCCGTCGGTCGCAACGAAGCGGCGTGCCGAGGGCTTCACACTGCTCGGCGCGGTCGGCGCGCTCTCGATCGCGCTCTCGATCGCCTTCGGGGACGACTGGCTCATCCTGCTCATCTATCTGGGCGTCGCGGTGGCTCTCACGCTCCCCGCGCGCTTCGCCCTCCCCGCGACCGCGGCGGTAGCCGCGATCGCTGTGGCGATCACCGGGGAGATCGACCTTGCCGTCCAAGTCGTGAGCTTCGGCGTCCTCCTGGTCGCGGTGCGCCGCCTGATGGAGCTCGTCCACGAGCTCGAGTCCGCCCGCGCCCAAGTGGCCGAGCTCGCCGCCCGCGCGGAGCGCCTGCGCCTCTCGCGCGACATGCACGACCTGCTCGGCCACAACCTCTCGGTAATCGCCCTCAAGAGCCAGCTCGCTCGCAAGCTCCTCGGCCGCGACCCGACCGCGGCGGAGGGCGAGGTCCGCGACATCGAGTCGGTCGCGCGCACGTCGCTCCACGAGGCGCGCGCCGCGGTGCAGGGTCTGCGAAGCGCCAGCCTGGCCTCCGAGCTCGACCGGGCGAGGGAGGCCCTTGAGGCCGCTGGCATCGAACCGGTGGTGAGTGCTTCCGGACCGCTGCCCGCCGGGGTGGAGACGCTGCTCGGCTTCGCGGCCCGCGAGGGCGTCACCAACGTGATCCGCCACAGCCGAGCCACCCGCTGCGAGATCGCTGTGCGTCGCTTCGGCGAGGACGCCGAGCTTGATATGCGCGACGACGGGCTCGGCACAACGCATGCCGGCGGCCAGGGCAGCGGCCTCCGGGGGCTGGCCGAGCGAATGGCCGAGGCTGGCGGCACGCTCGACACGGGGCCGACGGAGGGCGGCGGCTTCCGGCTCATCGCCCGGGTGCCGATAGCCGGGTCGACGCCTTCCCGGCCCGGCGGTGAGTCCGAGTCGCTCACGACGGCGCCATGATCCGAATCCTGATTGCAGAGGACCAGGGCATGGTGCGGGGCGCGCTCGCCGCGCTGCTGGCGCTCGAGCCCGACCTGGAGGTGGTCGCCCAGGTCTCCTCCGGCGACCTGGTGCTCTCGGCGGCCCGAGAAACCCGCCCCGACGTCGCCCTGCTGGACATTGAGATGCCCGGGATGGACGGCATCGAGGCAGCGGCGGCGCTACGCCGGGACCTGCCCGATACCGTCCCGCTGATCGTCACCACGTTCGGCCGGCCCGCCTACTTGCGGCGCGCGATGGAGGCCGGCGCGGCCGGCTTTCTGGTCAAGGACGCTCCTTCGGAGCGGCTCGCAAACGCGATCCGCCGGGCCGTGACCGGCGAGCGGGTCGTGGATCCCGAGCTGGCCGTGGCGGCGCTAGCGGACGCCGAGAGCCCGTTCACTCCGCGCGAGCGCGAGGTGCTTGAGGCGAGCGCCGGTGGCGCCCCGATCTTGGAGATTGCGGAGCGCCTCTACCTGTCAGAGGGGACCGTTCGGAACTATCTCTCGGCGGCGATCGGCAAGAGCGGCGCGCGGAACCGGATCGAGGCCGTCCGGATCGCTCGCGAGAAGGGCTGGGTTTGAGAGGAATGAGCGCTGCTCCCACGCAACCGCACGGGGCTTGTCTCGGTGCTCCCGCGCGATGGCGTGGCGGCGGTTCCTTCGCGCGGAGCTCGCCTCGGTGGACGCGCGCCACAGCCTCTGTCTCGCCGATGCCCGTCCGGCGACGCCAGCCGAGGTCGCGGCGTCGCGCTCCTCGTGGGCCAAGCGCCTGCGGGCCGGCACGGCGCGCCCGGTGACGCTTCTCCGGTGTAGCTCATCGTCATGCCTCGGCGGGCGACCGTAGGCCGTGACGTTGCGTCAGCGTCAAGCCGGATGACAAACGTCACGCCGAATTCGGGACATCTGACACTGGCGCGGGCCGGACCGCGTTCCTAGCGTACGACCGATGCACGAAGAGGACGCTCGCGAGCTGTGTCGGGAAACCTGTGACGCGCTCAACCGCGGAGATCTCGAGGCTGTGCGTCGTCGGCTGGAGTGTGATCTCGAGTGGCGGGGCCTGGGCCGGGATGAAGTACTCGCGGTCGTCCGCGAACGGCTGGCCCAGCGCTACTTTCCGGTGGAGATCGTGCGCCTCGATGTCCTGCAGGATGGCGTGGTCTGCACCGTTCGAGGTCAGGATGGTGCGGACCGCACCTTCTCCGCAACGCTGCGCGAGGGCAAGTGGACGCAGGTTAAGGACGAGGCGAGCCACGATCGAGCTGTTGAACGGTGACTAGCTCCCGGGCGCAGCGGTGATCCCCCTCCCCACCATCTCGAGCAAGCCCGAGAACCGACCGCGAGAGGGCGACCTCCTTACCGCCGTCGCGATCGAGAAGCGCTACCGGGAGCGCATGGTCCTCGACAATGCGTCGCTGTCGGTTGCGTCCGGCGAGGTGGTCGCGCTGGTCGGCGAGAACGGCGCCGGAAAGTCGACGCTGCTTCGGATCTGCGCCGGGCTCCTCCGCCCTGACGGCGGCGAGGTCTCGGTCGGGGGACGGATCGGCTACTGCCCGCAGGACCCGGGACTGCTCGAGCTCCTCACGGCCGACGAGCATCTGCGCCTGTTCGGCACCCCGGTCGGACCGACGGGCGCCGCGGCGGTTGCGCGTGGCCGCGAGTTGCTGAGCGGGCTTGGCTTTGCGGAGAAGGAGGACGCCACGGCCCGGGAGCTCTCGGGTGGATCGCGCCAGAAGCTGAACCTCGCCCTGGCTCTGCTCGGCGATCCGGCCGTTCTGCTGCTCGACGAGCCCTATCAGGCGTTCGACCACGGCAGCTACGTGAGCTTCTGGGAGCACGTCGAGTGCTGGCGGCACGCGGGACGGGCCATCGTCGTCGTCACCCACTTGCTCGTCGAGTCGGTGCCGGTCGACCGCGTCCTCGAGCTGACGGTGAAGCGATGATCCAGGGTGAGCGTGTCCGCGCCGCCGCTGTCGCGTGCGGCCACGATCTAAGTCGCCGCGGCGTCGCCCTGACGCTGCTCACCGCGCTGCCGCTCGCCTTCTACGGGGCTTCCGCCGGGGAGGCTGAGCACGGAGTCGAGGTCGGCGGGATCGCGATGGCGTTCTCGGTCACCGGCGCTGCGATCTTCGCCGCGATGACCGCCCGAGCGGTCGATCAGCGGCTGACCCTTGCCGGCTACTCGCCGCTGGAGCTGCTGCTCGGTCGCCTGCTCGTGCTCGTGCTGCTCGGGTTCGTCGCCGCGGCGATCTTCGCCACGGTGATCGTGGCGACTTCGCGGATCTCCGACTTCTCGGCGCTCGTCGGCGCGCTCGTGCTCGTCGTGGTGATCGGCGTGCCGTTTGGCCTGGCCGTCGGAGCCCTGGCGCCCCGCGAGCTCGAGGCGGTGCTCGTCATGGTCGGCGTCGTCGGCGTCCAGCTCAGTCTCGTCGGCACGGAGCTCGTCGCAAAGCTCCTGCCGTTCTGGGGGCCGCATCGCCTGCTCAACCTGGCAACCGGCGATCGACTTGCCACCCTCGAGGCTGCGCTCGCGGGGGTCGCTTACGGCCTCGGCTTGCTGCTCGCGGCGGCACTCCTCATGGCCCAGCGCCTACGAATCGAAGCGCCCGTCCAGGGTGGACGGGCGCACATCCCACCGCGAGCGAGTCGCACGGCCGCGTTCTCACCCGAAAAGGGGAACTGAACGTGCATGAACCAAACGCGATCGAGGCGGTCGTCGGCTGGCTGGACGCGATGCGCCGCGGCGATATCGACGCCGCCACCAAGTGGTTCGATCCGCAGGTGAGCTGGCGCGGCCTCGGTGACGCTGTCTGTCGCGATCGCGGGGATGTCCTCGAGATGCTCGGCGACAGCTTGATTCCTTGCCGCGAGGACCCCGAGTCGTTCGAGCTCGAGCCGGGACTTCGCGGCGCGGAGGCCGTCGAGCTGGTCTCCCCGGACGCGCAGACCGTCGTCCTCGGGGCGAAGGTCGCCGGCCTGAGCGAGGTCGACGGGGTCACAGTCGACGGGCAGCTCCGCAACGTCTTCCGCGTGCGGCGCGGACGGATCGTCGAGGTCACCGATTTCGCCCGGCGGGGGGACGCATTCTCCGCGGCAGGTGCACACGCACCGGGATGGCTGTGACGACCAGGGCTCGTGTCACGGCCTTCCGCGACGACCTCGGCTACCACGAAGACCGCGCCTGGGGGCTGCTCGCCTCGGCCCGGGACGGCACCGGGGGCGCCGTGGCGGCGTTCGAGCGATGGGGCGCTCCGATGACCGAGGCCGGCGCCCGCACCGTTCTCGCCCGCGAGCACGGCCTTTCCTCTTGGAGCGAGCTCGGGCGGCACGTCGGGTCGCTGCGCGGGAGCGAGGAGCCGTTCATTCGCGCATTCCGCGCGGTCGAGGCACACGACGTCGCCGGGCTGCGCCAGCAGCTCGACCGTTCCCCCGAGCTCGTGCACGCCCGCGGGACCAACGACAACGACTTGCTCGGGATGGCGGCCGCCACCTGCGATGAGCGCCTGGTCGCCGTCCTGCTGGAGTACGGCGCCGATCCGGCGCGAGCGAACGTGCACGGCTGGACCCCGCTCCACCAGGCGGCCTACGGCGACCTGCCCCATCTGGCGCGGATGCTGCTCGCCGCCCGCGCCCCGGTGGACGTCTCGGCCCGCGGCGAGGGCGGCACGCCGCTCGTGGTCGCGCTGTTCTGGGGCAACCGACAGACCGCCGAGCCGCTGGCCGAGCACGGCGTCGTTCCGCCGAATCTGCGCGC
>JBOGXT010000473.1:0-13511 GCA_050694635.1 Thermoleophilaceae bacterium | reverse complement strand
CAGCAGCACCGCGGCGGCGCAGTTGTTCACGACGAGCGCCGCCTCGGCGCCGGTGACCTCGCGGACGAGCTGCTCCACGTGCGCCTGGCGCGAGCCGCGCGCCCCCGCTTCGAGGTCGTACTCGAGGTTCGAATAGCCGGTGGCCGCCTCGAGCGCGTCGCGGGCGACCTGTTCGGGCAGCGGCGCCCGGCCGAGGTTGGTGTGGACGATCACCCCGGTGGCGTTGAGAACCCGCCGGAGCGAGGGCCGGAGCATGCGATCGGCGAGCTCGCCGGCCCGCGCCGTCACCTGCGTCTCGTCGCCGGCGAGGATCGCGCTCCGCGCCTCCCCGATCGCCTCCCTGGCCGCAGTGACCGCGACGCGGTACGGCACGCCATCGAGCGAGGCCGCGAGCTCCTCGACCGAGGGCAGGCCCCGGAGGGCCGTCCGGCGCTCCTCCGGCAGGGCCGCCCGACCCTCAGTCCCGGGACGGCTCGGTCCCCTGGACCCAGCGCTCCTCGGCACCCTCGACCTCCTTCTTCCAGATCGGCGCCTCGGCCTTGACCCGGTCGATGATCTCGCGGGCGCCCGCGAACGCCTCGCCGCGGTGCGGCGCCGACACCGCAACGATCACGCTCGGCGCCGTGAGCGGCACCTCCCCGACCCGGTGCTCCACCGCCGCGGCGCAGAGCCCGTGCCGCTCGACCGCCTCGGTGGCGATCGCCGTCATGCGCTCCTCCGCCATCTGCACGTAGGCGTCGTACTCGAGCCGCTCGACCTCGCGCGTGACACCGCTGAAGGTGACCACCGCGCCGGCGCGCGAGTCGCGCACGCGGGAGGCCAGCTCCTCGAGCGAGAGCGGCCCGGCGCACACCCGGACCCACGGCGCCGCGCGCGTCTCACCGCCGCTGACCGGCGGGATGAGCGCCAGCTCGTCGCCCGAGTCGAGCACCCGGTCCGCGTCGGCGTACTCGCGGTTGACCGCCATCACGAGCGGGATCCCCTCGGCCAGCCCGTCGAGCGAGTCGAGCGCGTCGCACACGCGCGCGCCGTCGGGCAGCTCGAGGGTGACCTCCGGCACCCCGGCGCGCTCGCGGAGCATGGCGAACAGGCGAACCGTGACCTGCACAGGGTCAGATGCTACGCCCGGCCTCGCGCCGCTCGCTAAGCACCCGCGCCGCCACCACGCCTCCGATCGCCCCGAACAGGTGGCCCTGCCACGAGATGCCCTGCTGCGGCTCGAGCCCGGCGAGCAGCGCCCCGCCCCACAGCAGCGCGACCACCGCGCCGATCGCGATCTCGACCGGACGGCGGTTGAACCACCCGCGGGCGATGAGGTAGGTGGCGTAGCCGAACACCACTCCGCTCGCGCCCAGGTGGATGGTGTCGGCCGGGGCGATCAGCCAGGTGCCGAGGCCGCTCACCACCGCCGCGATGGCGGTCACCCCGAGCAGCCGCAGCGGCCCCTCGAGCGCGATCACCAGCCCCATCGCCACGAAGGGCAGCGTGTTGGCCAGCAAGTGCCCGAAGCCGACGTGCAGGAACGGGGCCGCCACCACGCCGTCCAGCCCGTCCACCTCGCGCGGCTCGATGCCGTAGCGGTCCAGCCGGTTGTCGAGCGCCGAGTCCACGACCTCGAGCGCCCACATCAGCAACACCATGGCCAGCAGCAGCTGGACGGCGCGACCGTATCCTTCCCTCTTGATGGCCACCACGCCTGACCATAGACCGAGCATCGCGCCGATCGTCGGCCCGGACGATCCCCGTCGCTTCACGGACTCGGGAATCGAGGTCGAGCACGTCTACACCGACGAGCACGTCAAGTCCGGGCTCGAGGAGCGCCTCGGCGAGCCCGGCAAGTACCCGTTCACGCGCGGGATCCACCCGGACATGTACCGCGGGCGCAAGTGGACGATGCGCCAGTACGCCGGCTACGCGACGGCCACCGAGACCAACCAGCGCTTCCGCTACCTGATCGAGCACGGCTCGACAGGCCTGTCGATGGCCTTCGACCTCCCCACCCAGCTCGGCCGCGACTCGGACGACCCGCTCTGCATGGGCGAGGTCGGCCGCACCGGGGTGGCCATCGACACGATCGACGACATGCGCCGGGTGTTCGACCAGATCCCGCTCGGCGAGGTCTCGACCTCGATGACGATCAATGCCCCGGCCGCCGTGCTGCTGCTGCTCTACGAGCTGGTCGGCGAGGAGCAGGGCGTGGAGGCGCACGAGCTGCGCGGCACGACCCAGAACGACATCCTCAAGGAGTACATCGCCCGCGGGAACTTCATCTACCCGCCCGAGCCGGCGATGCGCCTGACCACCGACCTGTTCGCCTACTGCCGCGAGCGGGTGCCGAAGTGGAACACGATCTCGATCTCCGGCTACCACATGCGCGAGAAGGGCTGTTCGGCCGTGCAGGAGGTCGGCTTCACGCTCGCCAACGCGATCGCCTACGTGCAGGCGGCGATCGACGCCGGGCTCGAGGTCGACGAGTTCGCGCCGCGGCTCGCCTTCTTCTTCAACGGCCACAACAACGTCTTCCAGGAGGTGGCCAAGTTCCGCGCCGCGCGGCGGATGTGGGCGCGGATCATGCGGGAGCGCTTCGGGGCGAAGGACGAGCGCTCCATGAAGCTCCGCTTCCACACGCAGACCGGCGGCGTGACGCTCGCGGCTCAGCAGCCCGAGAACAACATCGTGCGTGTGGCGCTGCAGGGCCTGGCGGCCGTCTGCGGCGGCACGCAGTCGCTGCACACGAACGGCTTCGACGAGGCGCTCGCGCTGCCGACCGAGCGCGCCGCGCGGATCGCGCTGCGCACGCAGCAGATCCTCGCCCACGAGTCGGGCGCCGCCGACACCGCCGACCCGTTCGCCGGCTCCTACTTCGTCGAGTCGCTCACCGACGAGATCGAGGAGTCCGCCCAGGCGCTCATCGACAAGATCGACGAGATGGGCGGCTCTGTGAAATGCATTCCGTTCATCCGCGCCGAGGTGGAGGAGTCCGCCTGGGGCTACGAGGAGCGCTACAAGCAGAAGCAGGACATCGTCGTCGGGGTGAACCAGTACGTGACCGAGTCAATCGACGAGGTGGAGACGCTGCGGGTCGATCCCGAGTCCGAGCGCCAGCAGGTCGAGCGGCTGGAGGCGTTCAAGGAGGACCGCGACGCCGGCGCCGTGCAGGCTCGGTTGGACGAGTTGCGCACGGCCTGCTCGGGCAGCGAGAACCTGCTGGCGCCGATGCGCGCGGCGCTGGCCGAGCGGGCCACGCTGGGCGAGGTCTGCGGCGTGATGCGCGACGAGTTCGGGGAGTACTCAGAGGCCTGAGCGCGCCAGGAAGGTGAACTGGCCGCATAGCGTGAGCTTCACCTGGTTGCGGGTGCGCGCGTCGAGCCGCGCCGCACGGCCGGCGAGCTCGATCACCCGGTTCAGCGGCGATTCGCGCGCCCACCAGCGGTAGAAGAAGTCCGGGAGGCCGAGGGCGCGCCAGGCGACGAGCGTGAGCCCGTCGATGGCCGGACGAAGCTCGAGCACCTCGAGACCGGCGTCCTCCACCAGCAGCGTGAGGCCGTGGGGCGTGTAGTTGAAGGTGCTGCGCGAGTGGAACGCCTCGAGCTGCGACGTCGAGCCGGCGAACCAGCCCTGTGGCGCGAGTACCCGGGCCACCTCGGCGACCAGGGCGTCCGGGTGGCGGACGTGCTCGAGCACCTGCTTGCAGTAGACGAGGTCGAAGCTGCGGTCCTCGAAGGGCAGCGTCTGCCCGTCGAAGGTGACGAACTCGGCGTCGTCGCGGGTGCGCTCGTCGACCTCGGGGGAGCGCTCGAGGTCGACGCCGACCCAGCGAACGGCCGGGTCGAGGCCCCGGAAGAGGTCGACCGAATCGCCCTTTCCGCAGCCGAGGTCCATCACGCGGGGCTTCGTTGGGCGGCCGTTACGGCTCAGGAATCGGGTCGCGTAGCGGTCGGCGACGGTCTGGCGACTGTGGTCGCCCGGGATGCGGTGGCCGAGCAGCTCTCCCAGGTCGTCGCCGAGCACGCGCGGAGTCTTGCAAGCCGCCGACAGCCGGAAGGAGTCGATGGGGGCCGGGCGAACCGGGAGGCGATGCGAGACCTCACAGCGAAGCGGACACTCGTCAAGTCACCCCCGGAGCTCTGGAGCGAGCTGAGCGAGGTTGAGCGGCTGGCGAGGCACCTGGGCGCATTCGGCGAGATCACGATCACCAAGCTGGAGCCGGAGCACACGGTCGCCTGGGAGGGCGAGGGCGCAAGCGGAACCGTGTCGATCGAGCCATCGGGCTGGGGAACGAAGGTCACGCTGACGGCGCAGGTGGAGGGGGAGGCGCCGGGGGGAGGAGCGGCTGCGGTTGGGGACGCCACGGCCGAGAACGACGGCATCGAGGAGCCCGTGGCTGAGGAACCCGTGGCTGAGGAGCCGGCCGAGCCTCTCCAGCCCCAGGAGTCGGCCGAGGCTTTCGAGGCCGAGGAGCCGGCCGAGCGCGTCGAGGCCGAGCCGCCGCGCAAGCGCGCGTTCCTTTCGTGGCTATTCCGGCCGCGAACCTCGGGTCGGGCAGCCGCATCGGCCACGGACGGGAAGCCTTCGGAGCCCATCGTCGAGCCGGTCCTCGATGAGGCCCCCGAAGTCGAGTCCGAGAGGGTGATCGAGCAGGAGCCCGAGGCCGAGGCGGAGCCCATGGTCGAGGTCGCCTCCGAGCCCATGGTCGAGGCCGCGGCGGAGCCCGAGGTCCAGCCGGAGCCTCCGGCGGAGGGCGAGCACGGCCATCGAGACGCCGTTCTTGATCGCGAGCGCGCTCAGGCGATCCTCGACGACGTTCTCGACGCTCTTGGTTCCGCGCATCACCGCCCCTTCTCTCGCGGCTGATAGCCCCCTCCGGCGGAGTGGGCCTTGACGCGCCTCGATCGGGGCGCGATCTCTGAGAGACAATCGCCGTGTGAGCCTCACTCGGCGCGAGCTCCTCGAGGCGGCCGGCGCCGGCGTCGCCGTTGCCGCGTTCGATGCGAGCTCCTTCGCGCAGCGTCCCGACGGGCCGAACGTGCTCGTGATCGTGGTCGACACTCTTCGCGCCGACCACGTGGGCGCCTATGGCGGCCGCGCCCTTACGCCGAACGTCGACGCCCTCGCCCGCGAGGGGCTTCGCTTCACCCGCTGCCACCCCGAGGCGATGGCCACCCTGCCCGCCCGCCGCTCGATCCTGACCGGACGGCGCATCTTCCCGTTTCGCGGCTGGCGACCCCAGCCGGAGCTGGGCGTCCGCACCACCCCCGGCTGGGCGCCGATCGAAGACGTCGACGCCACCTTCACAAGCGCCCTTCGCCGCGCCGGCTGGTGGACCGCGTACGTCACCGACAACCCCTTCCTCGGCTTCGCCTCCGGCTACACGCCCTTCCGCGGGAGCTTCGACCGCTTCGTTCGCGTCGGCGGGCAGATCAGCGCGATCCGGCGGCCGCGGCCCATCTCGCGCCGCGAGCTCGACCACTGGCTGGTCCCCGAGCTGCGCGAGCCGCACATCGAGCGCCGCGTGCGCCAGTTCCTCGCGGCCGGCGGCAGCTACTGGGACGACGATTCGAGGTCGTGGGCCGCGCGGGTCTGCACGGCCGGCGCGGCGGTGCTCGCCGAGGCGGCCCAGAAGCGCCCGTTCGCGCTCGTGGTCGACACCTACGAGCCGCACGAGCCCTGGACCCCGCCGCGCGCGTACGTCGACCTCTACGGCGACCCCGACCACCGCGGCCCCGAACCCTGCATGGGTCGCTACAAGCGGGTGCGCGACTACGTGAAGCCGGACCGCCGCGAGCCCGTGCTGCGCCGCATGCGCGACCTCTACGCGGCCGAGGTCACGATGACCGACCGCTGGCTGGCGGCAGTGCTCGAGGGACTCCGCACGCACAATCTCGAGCGCGAGACGATCGTCGTGCTCGTGTCCGACCACGGCTACCTGCTCGGCGAGCACGGCTGGACCGGCAAGGTGGCCTCGATGCTCCACCCGCCGCTCACCCACGTGCCGCTCATCCTGGTCGACCCCGCCAGGCGCGCCGCCGGGCGCACGAGCGACTGGTTCGCCCAGACCCACGACATCGGCCCGACGTTGCTCGAGCTGACCGGCGTCCCTCGGCCCAAGCCGATGAACGGCGACAGCCTCGCGCCGCTGCTGGCAGGCCGCCGGCCGCGCGCGCGCCGGCCGATGGCCTACGGCGGCTACGCCAACTGGCACTTCGCCCGCACCGACCGCTGGGCCTACATCGCGGCCAACACGGGCAGGGGCAGTCGCCTCTACGACGCGCGGCGCGACCCGGACGAACGGCGCAACCTCGCGCGCCGTCACCCGAACGTGATCGACGAGCTCGAGGAGCGCGTGCGCGAGCAGACCGGCGGCCGTCTCCCCTCGTACGACAGCCGCGGGAGACTTCGCCGCGGCTGACCATGCGATCCGACACCACCCGCCGCCGCTTCCTCCAGACCTCCGCCGTCACGGCGGCCGGGCTCGCGATGGGCGACACCGGCGCGCTCGCCGCCCGCTCCGACCGGCCGAACGTGCTGCTGATCGTGATCGACTCGCTGCGCACGGACTACGTCGGCGCCTACGGCAGCCGCGTCAGGACGCCGACCATCGACGCCCTCGCCCGCGACGGCCTTCGCTTCACGCGCGCCTACCCCGAGGCCATGCCGACGGTGCCCGCGCGCAACTCGATCCTGAGCGGCCGCCGCACCTTTCCGTTCCGCGGCTGGTACGACCGGCAGGGACTGATCGCCCAGCCGGGGTGGTCGCCGCTGCGCGACGTGCCGGCCGCGCTGCCGGCGCTGCTCCGCCGTGCCGGCTGGTGGACCGCGTACGTGACCGACAACCCCTTCCTCGGCTTCGCCCGCCCCTACGCACCCTTCCGCGGCAGCGTCCACCGCTTCGTGAAGGCCGGCGGGCAGCTCGGCGGCGGCCACCCTGTGTCGAGGGTCCCGGACGACGTGCTGCGGCACTGGCTGCATCCCGCGATCAGGGGGGCGAAGCGCGAGCGCGTGGGTCTTTACCTGGCGAACAGCCGCTACTGGGACGATGAAAGGAGGTCGTTTGCCGCCCGCGTATTCACGAACGCCACGAGCGTGCTAGAGGAGGCCGCGCGCCGGCGCCCGTTCGCGCTGATGGTCGACACATACGAGCCGCACGAGCCGTGGACCCCGCCGCCGCGATACCTGCGCATGTACGGCGACCCCGACTGGCGCGGCCCGGAGCCCGCCATGCCGCACTACTCGCGCGCGGCCTCGTGGCTCTCGCCCAGCGAGCGCGGCCCGGTCCTGCGGCGCCTGCGCGACCTCTACGCCGCGGAGGTCACGATGACCGACCGCTGGCTGGGCGCGCTGCTCGACAGGCTCCACGACCTCGGCCTCGCGGACGACACGGTCATCGTGCTCGTCAGCGACCACGGGATCCTGCTCGGCGAGCACGGCTGGACCGGCAAGATCTCGACGGCACTCCACCCTGCGCTGACGCGGGTGCCGCTGATCGTGGTCGACCCGCGCCGGGGCCGTCGGGCGCGCGCGAGCGACTGGTTCGCCTCGACCCACGACGTCGCGCCCACGATCCTGTCGATGGCCGGCGTGCGCGTGCCCGAGCGGATGGAGGGCGCCGACGTCTCGCGTCCGCTGCGCGGCCGGCGCCTGCCGAAGCGCCCCCACGCCTTCGGTGGCTACTCGAACGAGTTCTACATCCGCACCGACCGCTGGGCGATGTGGGGGAGCAACAGGCCGGGCCGGTTCCACCTCTTCGACCTGAGGGGGGACCCCGGCGAGTTCGACAACGTCGCCGGCCGCCACCCCCAGCTCGTCGGCGAGCTGTACGCGACCGTGCGGGAGCGCACCGGGGGCCGGCTGCCGTACTACGAGTAGCCGTACTACGAGTAGCCGTACGCGAGAATCCCCGTCCGTGCCCACTCGTCGCGAGTTCCTCGCCGCCGGCGCCGGAGTGGCGGCCACCGCCGCCGGGCTCGGGACCGTCGCCTCGAGCCGAGCCCACGGCGACGGGCCGAACGTGCTGGTGGTGGTGATCGACACTCTGCGCATGGACCACGCCTACGGGGCGGCCGCCAAGACGCCCACGATCGACGCGCTATCCGCGGAGGGGCTGCGCTTCGACCGCGCCTTCCCGGAGGCGATGCCGACGGTGCCCGTCCGCAACGCCATCCTGAGCGGCCGCAGGATGTTCCCCTTCCGCGACTGGGAGGACGAGCGCGGCCTGCTCGACAAGCCCGGCTGGGCGGCGCTGGCCGATCCCTCCCGCGCGTTCACCAGCGTGCTGCGCCGCGCCGGCTGGTGGACCGCCTATGTGACCGACAACCCGTTCCTCGGCTTCTCCCAGCCGTACGAGCCGCTACGCCACAGCTTCGACCTGTTCGTCCGCCGCAGCGGCCAGATCGGCGGGCGAAGCGGCGGCGGCGTTCCGGAGGACCTGCTCGCGCACTGGCTCCACCCCGCCACGCGCGACACGGGCACCGTCAACCGGGTCAGCCGCTACATCGCCAACTCCGACTACTCGAACAACGAGACCGAGTCGTTCGCCGCGCGCGTGTTCTCCTCGGCCGTCGGGGCGCTCGACCGGGCGGCCCGCCGCCCGCCCTTCGCGCTCGTCGTCGACAGCTTCCACCCGCACGAGCCGTGGACGCCGCCGGCGGCCTACCTGGAGCTGAACGGCCACCCGCCAGGCGACGGTCCCGAGCCGGCGATGCCGCGATACGGCCGCGTGGACAGCTGGCTGACCGAGGAGGAGGCCGGACCGGTGCTCGAGCGTATGGGGGCGCTCTACGCGGCGGAGGTGTCGCTCACCGACCGCTGGCTCGGCACCCTGATCGAGCGCCTGCACGACCACCGCCTCGAGCGTGACACCGTGATCGCGCTGGTCGGCGACCACGGCTTCCAACTCGGCGAGCGCGGTTGGACGGGCAAGATCTCGTCCGCGCTCCACCCCGAGCTGATCCAGGTGCCGCTGATCGTGGTCGACCCCGAGCGCCGCGGGGCCGGCGAGCGCTGCTCGTACTACGCGTCCACGCACGACCTCGCCCGCACCCTCCTGGGCATCGCCGGCGTCCGGCCCCCACACGGCGTGCACGGCGTGGACCTAGGTGGCTTCTTCGGCGGCCGGGAGCCCCCGGAGCGCCCGTTCGCCTACGGGGGCTACTCGAACCACCACTACCTGCGCAGTGAGCGCTGGGCCTACATGTCGGACAACAGGCAGCAGGCGCCGCGGCTGTTCGACCTCGAGTGCGACCCGGGCGAGTCCGAGAACGTGGCCGCGAGCAATCCCGACGTGGTGGACGAGCTTTCGCAGGCGGTGCGCGGCGGCGCGGGCGGCGCACTGCCGTACTACGACTCGTGAGGGCCTTCGACGGCCACAACGACGTGCTGTCGCGCCTGCACCACGCCGGCGCCGGCAACGAGGCGTTCCTCGACGGCGACGGGGAGGGGCACCTGGACCTGCCGGCCGCCCGGGCGGGCGGTCTCGCCGGCGGCCTGTTCGCCGTCTTCCCGTGCAGCCCGTTCCGGGGCCAGGACAACCCCTTCGCCGTCGAGTACGCCCGGCCGCTCGGCCAGGAGGAGGCGCTCGCAGACACGCTCCCGATGTTCGAGCGGCTCGCCGCGATCGAGCGCGAGTCGGGCGGAGCGGTGCGGGTGGTGCGCGACGCCGCCACGCTCGACGCCTGCCTGGCCGACGGCTCGCTCGCCGCCGTCCTGCACGTCGAGGGAGCCGAGGCGATCGGGCCGGGCCTCGAGGAGCTCGGCAGCCTCCATGACGCCGGCCTGCGCTCGATCGGCATCGCGTGGAGCCGACCCAACGGCTTCGGGCACGGCGTCCCGTTCGAGTTCCCCGGCTCGCCCGACGACGGGCCCGGCCTCAGCGACGCCGGACGCGCCCTGGTGCGCGCCTGCAACGAGCTCGGTGTCGTGGTGGACGTCTCGCACCTGAACGAGCGCGGCTTCTGGGACGTGGCGGAGCTGAGCGACGCCCCGCTCGTGGCCTCGCACTCGAGCGCGCACGCGCTCTGCCCCTCGCCCCGCAATCTGACCGACGACCAGCTGCGTGCGGTCGGCGAGTCCGGCGGGCTCGTGGGGATCAATTTCTGCGTGGCGTTCGTGCGCGAGGACGGCGCGGACGACCCGGACACGCCGCTCTCCGCCGTCGCCGCTCACGCGGCCCACCTGGCCGAGGTCGCGGGCGTCGACGCGGTCGCGTTCGGGTCCGACTTCGACGGCGCCACGATGCCGCACGACCTCGACAGCGCGGCCAAGCTCCCCGCCCTCCTCGACGCCCTGCGGGCGTTCGGCTTCGCCGAGTCCGAGCTCGAGCGGATCGCGCTCGGGAACTGGCGGCGCGTGCTGCGGGCGACGTGGGGTACCGAATAGCCGAGTAGCATCCGGCGCCCCATGCGCCGCAAGTCCCCCGAGACCTACGAGGAGAAGCTCGCCCAGCTCCAGGAGCTTCGCGAGCAGGCCGTCCACACCAATCCGCAGGCGGAGGAGAAGCAGCACGCCAAGGGCAAGCTGACCGCCCGCGAGCGGGTCGAGAAGCTGCTCGACCCGGGCTCGTTCGAGGAGCTCGACACCTTCGTGCGCCACCGCACCGCCGACTTCGGCATGCTCGACAACCGGCCCTGGGGCGACGCCGTCGTCACCGGCCACGGCACGATCGACGGGCGCGCGGTGTGCGTGTTCTCGCAGGACTTCACCGTGTTCGGCGGCTCGCTCGGCGAGGCCATGGGCGAGAAGATGGTGAAGGTGATGGACCTGGCGGCCCGCATCGGCTGCCCGGTGATCGGCATCAACGACTCGGGCGGTGCGCGCATCCAGGAGGGCGTGGTGTCGCTCGGCGCCTACGGCGACGTGTTCGTCCGCAACGTGCAGTGCTCGGGCGTGATCCCGCAGATCTCGCTGATCATGGGCCCGTGCGCGGGCGGCGCCGTCTACTCCCCGGCCATGACCGACTTCATCTTCATGGTCAAGGAGACGTCGCACATGTTCATCACCGGGCCCGACGTGATCAAGACGGTCACGGGCGAGGAGGTCGAGTTCGAGGAGCTCGGCGGGGCGATGACGCACAACTCGAAGTCGGGCGTCGCCCACTTCGCCTGCGACGACGAAGAGACCTGCCTCGAGGACGCCCGCTACCTGATGTCGTTCCTGCCGCAGAACAACCTCGAGCTGCCGCCGCGCATGGAGACGGGCGACGACCCCGACCGCCAGGAGGCCGAGCTCGACAGCATCGTCCCCGACAGCGCGAACAAGCCGTACGACATGCGCGACGTGGTGCATCTGATCGTCGACAACGGCGAGTTCTTCGAGGTGCAGGAGCACTTCGCGCGCAACGTCGTGGTCGGGTTCTCGCGGCTGAATGGGCGCCCGGTCGGCGTGGTCGGGAACCAGCCGAGCCAGCTGGCGGGGGTGCTCGACATCGCGTCGTCCGAGAAGGCGGCGCGCTTCGTCCGCTTCTGCGACGCCTTCAACGTCCCGCTGCTCACGTTCATGGACGTGCCCGGGTTCCTGCCCGGCACCTCGCAGGAGTGGGGCGGGATCATCCGCCACGGGGCGAAGCTGCTCTACGCCTTCACCGAGGCCACCGTGCCCAAGCTGACGGTGATCACGCGCAAGGCTTACGGCGGCGCCTACGACGTGATGAGCTCGAAGCACATGCTGGCCGACTTCGTGTACGCCTGGCCGACCGCCGAGGTGGCGGTGATGGGCCCCGAGGGCGCGGTGAACATCATCCACCGGCGCGACATCCAGACCTCGCCCACGCCCGAGGAGCGCCGCCAGAAGCTGATCGGCGACTACAAGGCCCGCTTCGCCAACCCGTTCTCCGCCGCGGAGCGGGGCTACATCGACGACGTGATCGTCCCCCACGAGACGCGCCCGAAGCTGATCCGCGCGCTCGAGCGGCTGCAGACGAAGCGCGTCGACACGCCCAAGCGCAAGCACGGGAACATCCCGCTGTAACGGAAGGCCTCTCGCCCACATCCTCCTCGCGGAGGACGCCGAGATCATCCTCCGAGAGGCCCCCAGATCATCGCCAAGGCTGACGACGCGGGCGCCGTGCTCGCGCACCATGACCGCACCGAACGAAACGACCAAGGAGCGGACATGGCATACACAGGACAGACCCTCGACAACCCGATCTCGGGCGAGCGCATCACCTTCCGGAAGACCGCCGCGGACACCCGCGGCGAGCTGCTCGAGATCGACCTCGAGCTCGCCCCCGACGGCAAGGTGCCCGGCAAGCACGTGCACCCCAAGCAGGAGGAGCGCTTCGAGGTCCTGAGCGGGACGATGAAGTTCAAGATGGGCCTCAAGACCGTGATCGCCAAGGCCGGCGACGTGGTCACGGTGCCCGCCGGCGTGTCGCACAAGTTCGCCAACGGCGGCGACGAGACCGCCCACGTGCGCGTGCAGGTGCGGCCGGCCCTCGAGATGGAGCGCCTGTTCGAGACCGCGGTCGCCCTCGCGCAGGAGGGCCGCACGCTCGGCAACGGCATGCCCAAGCCGCTCGACCTGGCCCTGTTCGTCCGCGAGTTCGGCGACGAGGTCCAGGGTGCCTTCCCGCCCGTTTGGGTCCAGCGCGCCACCATGGCGCCGCTCGCCTGGGTCGCGCGCAAGCGCGGTCACGCCGAGCGGTATGCCCCGCCGCGCCCGGCCTACGCCGTCTAGCCCCATCCCCGCAGCAGCCCGGGCCCGCCGACCGGCGGGCTCGGGTGCGCGCGGATACGATCGAGCCGGTGCTTGCGGTAGAGCAGGTGGATCTGGCGGACCTCGCGCTCGCCCTCGAGGATCACTCCGATGAGCACACCTGGTGGTTCGATCCGTCCACCGGCACGGTGGAGCCCCGCTTCGTGGGCGGCCTCGACGATGCTCCGGAGCCGGAGGGCGCACTGATCCCTATCGACCCGCTGCCGTCCGCGGTCGGGTACGGCGACATGGAGGACTTCGTCGCCCGCGTGCGCGAGCCGCGCACGCGCGACCTGCTCGAGCGGGCGATCGCCGGACGCGGGGCGTTTCGCCGGTTCAAGGACGCGCTGCTGGCGTTCCCCGACTTGCGCCGAGCGTGGTTCGCCTTCCACGACACGCGCGGGGAGCGCCGGGCGATCGACTGGCTCGCGGAGCACCGGCTCGTGGAGCCGGCCGCGGCCGAGCGGGCCCTCGCGAGCCGGACCGAGCCGCCGGTGGCCGCCGTCCCCGGCCTGCTGGATGCCCAGGGGGTGGCTGGGCGCGTGACACACGACCTGAGGCGCCTCTACCGGGACCGGCTCCGGAGCGTGGTGATGATCGGCCCCTGGGCGCGCGGGGACGCCCACCCCGAGTCCGAGCTCGAGCTGCTGGTGGTGCTGGACAGCGTCCCCGATCGGTGGGAGGAGAGGCGGCGGATGGACCAGGTGATGTGGCGCCACTCGATCCGCAACGACACCGTCGTCGTCTGCGCGCCGGTCACCGAGGCCGAGCTCGAGCGCGCGGAGTCGCCGCTCCTGGCGCGGGCGGCGGCGGAGGGGGTGCCC
>JBOGXT010000472.1:0-2614 GCA_050694635.1 Thermoleophilaceae bacterium | reverse complement strand
CTAGGGGCCCGTACGCCCCGCCGCCGCGGCGGCCGGCTCGTCCTCAACCCCGTAGTGGCGGCGGTGCAGGATCGCCGCGACGCCGCCGGCCGGGATCGGCAGCCAGAAGGACACGAGCCGGTACGCGAGCGTCGCCACGACGGCCGCCCCGGCCGGCACGCCCGCCAGGGCGAGCGTTCCCGTCAGCCCGGCCTCCACGAAGCCGAGGCCGCCCGGCGTAAGCGGCAGCGTGCCCAGGAACTGGGCGGCGCAGAACGCGAGCAGCACGGTCGAGGGCCGCGGGTCGGCGTGCACGGCGGTGAGCGCCGCCAGCAGGGTCAGGTAGTCCAGCAGCCAGCGCCCGACGGCCAGCAGCAGCGCCTGCCACCAGCGCTGGCCCAGCACCATCGTCACGCTGTTTCGCTCGCGCAGCAGCCGGTCGGGCAGGCCGGTCAGCGGCGCGCGCCGGCGGCGGATGCGGTTTCGCAGCGACTGGGCCGCGCGCCCGACCAGCACGAGCGGGCGGTCCCACTGGATCGCCGCCGCGCCGGCGGCGAACAGCAGCACGAACATCACCCCGCCGATCAGCGCGGCCTTCCCCAGCCCGGGGTCGACGGGGGCTCCGAACAGCACCGCGGGCAGGGCGAGCAGCGGCAGCGCCAGCAGGATGCCGAACACCAGCACCGACGAGGCCGTCATGCCGGAGGCGGCGCGTCCCCCCGGCACGCCCGCGCGGGTCAGCATCGCGTACTGCATCGCGCCCGCCGCGGCCACGCCGCCCGGCACCACCCGCCCGAAGGCGTTCGAGGCGAGCTGCGAGGTCACCACCGGCCCGTGGCGCCGGGCGCGCATCGAGATCCGCTGGAGCTCCCACATGCAGGCGTAGCTGCCCACCTGCAGCAGCACCATGGCGATCCACCACAGCGGGTTGAACTCGTCGAGGCGCTCGTACGCCCCGAACACCTCGAGCAGGGCGGGTGCGAGCAGGTAGAGCGAGACCGCGGTGACGGCGAGCAGCAGCCCCCGCTTTGCCAGCACGCCGGCGGTCATGGCGTTTCCAGGCTACGCGGGCGCCGGGTCGGGTGGCGCGGGGGGCGGCGACGGCGGCGGCGGGGCCGGCGGCGGCTGCTTGGGCTCCGCCTTGATCGTCAACGTCCGCAGGTCGATCCACTCCCGCACCAGGATCTGGACCGATGCGGCGACCGGGATCGCCACGAGCGCGCCCAGCACGCCCAGCAACGTCGCCCCGAACAGCACCGCGACGATCGTGATGAACGGGTGCACGTGCACCGTCCGCCTCTGGATCTGCGGCTGGATCAGGTGGTTCTCGATCTGCTGGTACGCGATCGCCCAGATCGCCCAGGCGATCGTCGCCGTGGGGAAGTTCTCGAACAGGGTCACCACGCCGATCAGGACCGCGGCGATCGTGGCGCCGACCAGCGGGATCAGCGAGAACAGGCCCGCGATCACGGCCAGCGGCGCGCGGAACGGCACGCCGAGTATCAACAGCACCACGTAGGTCGCCACGCCCGCGATCACAGCGATCGTCAGGGCCCCCGCGACGTAGCCGCCGACCGCCTGGGCCATGTGGTCGAGCGAGCGGCGCAGCCGCTCGCGCTGCTCGGGCGGGCGCATGCCGATCCCGGCGTCGACCCAGCGCCGGCCGCTGCCGAGCAGGAAAGCCGTCAGCACCAGGATCGTGATCAGCGCGAAGGCCGAGTTGATGATGCCGAAGCCAACGTCGCGGAGCGTCCCGGCGGCGCCGCCGAGCCGCTCGGGCAGCTTACCGGCCTCCTCCTCGAGCCGGCTGGTGATGTCGTAGTCGCGGTTGAGCTCGCGCAGGCGCTCGTTCTCCTGCACGAAGCTCGTCACGTCCCGCGCGTACTGTGGCACGTTGTCGGCGAAGTTGTTGGCCTCGGTGATGAGAGGCGGCACGATCAGCGCGATCAGCAGCAGCGGCACCGCGAGCAGCCCCAGGTACACCAACGTGATCGCGAGCCCGCGCCTCATCCTCGCCGCCAGCGCGTTGACCGGAGGCGACAGCGCTACGGCCAGGAAGATCGAGATCAGGAGCCAGGTGATCGGCCTGCGCAGGAGGAAGAGCAGGTAGAGCGTGATCGCCACGCACACCACGATCACCACGATCCGGACGATCTCCCTCGCGTTGGGCATCAGGGCGGTATTCGCCCCGCCCGGGGCGGCTCCTACTCGACGAAGCGCGCGGGGAGCGCGCCGATCCCGAGGAGGCCCGGGCCGGTGTGGGCAGCGAGCACCGGTCCGATCTCGCTCACGATCGTGGGTGGGCGGGCGAAGACCTCCGTGCAGCGCTCCACCAGCGCGGCGCACTGGTCGGGCGCGTTGATGTGCTGCGCCGACCAGGCGCCGGCGCCGGAGTCGCTGCGCTGGCGCGCGTAGTCGACCATCCGCTCGAAGGCCCGCGAGCTGGTCCGCACGCGCTCGACCGGGGTCAGCTCGTTCTCGACGGTAAGAATCGGCTTGACCTTCAGCGTGGACCCGATCCAGGCGCTGGCCGCCCCGATCCGCCCGCCGCGCTTGAGGAACTCGAGCGTGTCGATCGCGAACCACATCTTCAGCTCGCGGCGCGCCTCGGCCGCGGCGGCGGCCACCTGCTTGG
>JBOGXT010000471.1:0-2644 GCA_050694635.1 Thermoleophilaceae bacterium | reverse complement strand
GCGCGGCCGGGCCGCCTCGCGGCGCACGTGCCGGCGGGCGGCGAGGAGATCGCGAACGACCGGCACGAGGATGCGCGCCATCCGCACGCGCGAGCCCTCGCGGTCGGTCCACACGATGCCCGTCTCGCAGAGGCGGTACCCGAGCGCGCGGGCCATCGCCAGTACCTCGGCGTCGAAGGTCCAGCCCTCGAGCCGTGTGCGCGAGTACGCGTCCACCGCCGCCGGGGCGCGCCACAGCTTGAAGCCGCAGTAGAGATCCTGCGTGGGCTCGCGCAGCAGCAGCCGGCAGAGTTGCTGGAAGGTGCGCCCGACGATCCGCCGGCCGAGCGGCTGGCGCCGACCGAGCTGCGCCCCTTCGCCGAGCCGCGAGCCGACCACCACGTCGTGCTCGCGCGCCAAGTCGAGCATCTTCGGGAGCGAGGGCAGCGACGTGGCGCAGTCGGCGTCGCAGTGGAGCCGCAGCTCGCCGCGCGCCTCGAGCATCCCGCGCCGCATCGAGTGCCCCTTGCCGCGGTTGCGGTCGTTCCGGAGCAGCCGCACCCGCTCGTCGTCGCACCGGGCCTCGATCCGCTCGGCGGTCCGGTCCTCGCTGGCGTTGTCCACCACGAGGATCTCAAACTGGCCGCCGCGATCCTCGAGCCAGGCGCGCAGGCGCTCGAGGGTGGCGGCGATGCCCGCCTCCTCGTTGTAGGCGGGTACGACCACCGAGATCCAGGGGGCCGGCATCGCGGTCAGTCTAGGACGGCGGTCGCCTGAGCCAGAGCCCGGCCCCGAGCGCGAGGGAGAGCACCGCGGCGAGGATCCGGGTGATCACCACCTGGAGCGCCAGCGTGGCGCCGGCCAGCAGGGCGATGCCGATCAGCGCGCGCGCGGGGGGACGCTCGCTCACGGCGCGCATGGTATGAGTCCGCGCGCACCGCGATGAGCCAGCAGACGTGCCACATCTGCGACGGACCCCTCGAGCTCCTGCACCCAGGCGGCGCCGCCCGCCCGACGCCGGAGCTGATGGCGCCCACGAACCACCACCCCGGCCGGCACGGCGACCTCTACGCCTGCCGTGACTGCGGGACGGTCCACCAGCCCGGGCTCCCGCGAGGCGAGGAGCTGGCCGAGCTCTACCGCGGCATGTCCGACGACGCCTATCTCCACGAGGAGGAGGGCCGCCGCGAGACGGCCGGCCGGCTGCTCGACCTGATCCAGCGCCACGTGCCGGCCGGCAGCCTGCTCGACGTGGGCTGCGGGCACGGGCTGCTGCTGGACGAGGCGCGCCGGCGCGGCTTCACGGTCACCGGCCTCGAGCTGTCCCAGTCGGCCGCCGTGTACGCCCGCGAGGTGCTCGAGCTCGACGTGCGCGAGCAGCGTCTGGAGGACCTCCCCGCGCTTGACGGCGGCTACCAGGTGGTGGTGCTCGCCGACGTGATCGAGCACCTCGACGACCCGCTCGCCGCGCTCGACGCCTGCGCGCGGCTGCTCGCCCCCGGCGGGGCGCTGTGCGTGGTCACACCCGACCCCGGCTCGCGCACCGCGCGGCTTGCCGGGCCGCGCTGGTGGGCCTACATCCCGGCCCACGCGTTCCTGTTCCCGCGCGGGACGCTGCGCGAGCTGCTCGAGGCGCGCGGGCTCGTGCTCTCGGAGGACGAGCCGCTCCGCCGCTCGTTCGAGCTGCGCTACTGGATGGGCGGGCTGGCGGAGCGCGGAGGCCGCGCCGCGTCGCTCGCCCGGGGGGTGGCACGCACCCCACTCGGTCGGCGCCGGCTGACGATGTCGCTCGGAGACGAGCGCGTGATGCTCGCCCACAAGGTGCCGGTGGCGCGCGCCCCGCGGCCGCTCATGCGCGACCGGGGCGGCGACTTCAAGGTGCACGTGGTGCTGCCCGCCTACCGGGCCGCCGACACGATCCCGCAGGTCGCACGCGGCATGCCGGTGGAGTCCGCCGACCTCGCCCTGCTGGTGGACGACGCCAGTCCGGACGACACCTCGGACGTCGCGCTGCGCGAGGGGCTCGACGTGCTGCGCAGGCCATCCAACCGCGGCTACGGCGCGAACCAGAAGACCTGCTACGTGCAGGCCATCCTCGACGGCGCCGACGCCGTCGTGATGGTCCACGCCGACAATCAGTACGACCCGGCGCTGATCGCCCAGATGGTCAAGCCGATCCGTTACGACATCGCGGACGTGGTGATCGGCTCGCGCCTGCTCGAGGACGCGGCGATCGCCGGAGGGATGCCGCGCTGGAAGTGGGTCGGGAACCGCTTCCTGACCACGATCGAGAACCTCGCGTTCCGGCGCGGCTACTCCGAGTACCACACCGGCTACCGCGCCTTCTCGACCGAGTTCCTGCGCTCGATCGCCTTCCTTCGCAACGACGACGGCTTCGTCTTCGACCAGGAGATCTTCGCCCAGATCGTGGCCCGGCGGGCGCGCGTACTCGAGCTGCCGATCCCCACGCGCTACTTCCTGGAGGCCTCGACGGTGTCGTTCGGGGCCAGCGTCGAGTACGGGCTGCGGACGCTCGGGGTGCTGGCGCGCTACCGCTTCGACGAGCGGCGCGGGAACTGGCCACTGTTGCGGCCACCCGCGGCGCGGCTTCAGGAGCGCGCGGACGAGCGGCGGCCGGACCCGGCTGCCCAGGGGTGAGCTCCCC
>JBOGXT010000470.1:0-2935 GCA_050694635.1 Thermoleophilaceae bacterium | reverse complement strand
CGGGGGCGACGAGTTCGCCCTCCTGCTCGACCGCGCCGGCGGCGAGGCCGACGCGCTCTCGGTGGCCGAGCGGCTGCTGCGCGACTTCGACGAGCGCATCGAGGTGGCCGGCGAGCGCCTCAGCGTGCACGTCAGCCTCGGTATCGCCGTGGGCGTCCCGGGCAGCGACGACCCCGACGAGCTGCTGCGGCGGGCGGACGTCGCCCTCTACGAGGCCAAGCGGCGCGGCAAGGGCCAGTTCTGCTTCTTCGACCCGTCGATGCGCGACACCCTCCGCCGCCGGCGCACGCTCGCGAGGGAGCTCGAGCGGGCGGTCTCGGACGACGAGCTGACCGTCGTCTACCAGCCGATCGTCGACCTCGAGGACTGCCGCCCGGTCGCGCTCGAGGCGTTGGTGCGCTGGAACCACCCGGAGCGCGGGCTGGTGCCGCCGAGCGAGTTCATCGCCTTCGCGGAGGAGACCGGCGCGGTGGTGCAGATCGGCGAGATCGTGCTCGAGCGGGTCGCGGCCCAGGCCGCCGCGCTGGGCATGCCGATCCACGTGAACGTGTGCGCGCCCGAGCTGACCGACGCGGGCTTCCTCGGCCGGGTCGACGAGCTGGTCGCGCGTCACGGCCTGCGGCCGGAGCTGCTCATCTTCGAGGTGATCGAGCGGATGTTCGTGGCCGAGGACCCGGCGCCGGTGGCGGTCCTGGAGGGCCTGCACGAGCGCGGTATGCGGGTGGCCGTCGACGACTTCGGCACGGGCTACTCGTCGCTGGCCTACCTGTCACGACTGCCGGTCGACACGATGAAGATCCCGAAGCAGTTCATCGACGATGTGACCGGCGCGCGCGAGCATCACGCGCTGGCCCGCGCGGTCATCGAGCTGGGGGCGGCACTCGACCTGACCGTGGTGGCGGAGGGCATCGAGCACCCCGAGCAGATCGCGGCGCTGCGAGCCTTCGGGTGCGACTACGGGCAGGGCTACTACTACGGCCTGCCGACCGACCCACACGTGGCGCTCCGCAGGGTGGAGCTGATGCGCGAGGGCGCCCGCAGCTTGAGCTGAACCGGGGGCTCACGCCCCCGGGCCCCCGCTGATCTATGGCCGGTTCGCGCTAGTTCAAGCGCTCCACGAGCATGGCCTGACCCTGCCCGCCGGCCACGCACATCGTCTCGAGCCCGATCGTCTTGTCGTCGTTCTCCAGCCCGTTCAGCAGCGTGGTCATGATGCGGGCGCCAGTCATCCCGAAGGGGTGTCCGAGCGCGATCGCGCCCCCGTGGGGGTTCATCTTCTCGAGCGCGATGCCGCACTCGTCCATGATCGGGATCACCTGGGCGGCGAAGGCCTCGTTCAGCTCGACGGTGTCGACGTCATCGATCGACATGCCGCCCCGGTCGAGCACCTTCCTGATCGCGCCGAGCGGGGCCACGCCCATGTACTCCGGCTCGATCGCCGCTGTGGCCGAGGTGAGGATCCGCGCCCGCGGCTTCAACCCGAGCTCGCTCGCCTTGGCGTCCGACATCACCAGCACGGCGGCGGCGCCGTCGTTGAGCGGGCAGGAGTTGCCGGCGGTGACCTTGCCGTCCTCCTTGAAGGCGGGGTCGAGCTGGGCCAGCTTCTCGAGCGTCGAGCTCGCCCGCGGGCCGTCGTCCTTGGCGACCGTGGTGCCGTCCGGCAACTCGACCGGCACGATCTCGCGGTCGAAGTAGCCGTTCTCCTGCGACTGCACGGCCAGCTCCTGCGAGCGCTGGGCGTACTTGTCCATATCGGCCCGGCTGACCTCGTAGCGCTCGGCCACGTTCTCGGCGGTCATGCCCATCGCGATGTACGCGTCCGGGGTGCCGTTCCTGCCCTGGAGCTTCTCGTTCTGGTCCTGCGGCCGGGCGCCCTCCACGGCCTCGTTGTAGCGCGAGACCCACTCGACGCCGGCGGCGATGTAGGCGCCGCCCTGCCCGGCCGCCACGGCGTTGGCGGCCTGGCGGATCGACTCGAGGCTCGAGGCGCAGTAGCGCGAGACGGTCGCGCCGTTCACCGACGTGGGCAACTTCTTGGACAGCAGCACCATGATGCGGGCGAGGTTGAAGCCCTGGAGGCCCTGCGGCAGCCCGACGCCGCAGTAAAGCTCCTCGATCGAGGCGGGGGCGACCTCGGGGTTGCGCTCTAGGAGCGCATCCACGACGAAGGCGCCCATCTCGTCCGGGCGAAGCTGGGCCAACGAGCCCTTGAAGGCTCGGCCGATGGGCGTGCGAACGGCGTCGACGATCACTGGTTCGGGCATGGCCGCAACCCTACTTGGGCGCCATTCGGAGGGCGCCGTCCAGCCGCAGCACCTCGCCGTTCAGCATGGTGTTCTCGGCGATGTGGCAGGCCAGCGTGGCGTACTCCTCGGGCCGGCCGAGCCGGGGCGGGAAGGGGATCGACGCGCCGAGAGCGTCGCGGGCCTCCTGCGGCAGCGCCGCGAGCAGCGGGGTGTCGAACAGCCCCGGAGCGATCGTGCAGACGCGTATTCCGAGTCGGGAGAGGTCGCGCGCCGCGGGCAGTGTGAGACCGACCACCCCGCCCTTCGACGCGGCGTAGGCGGTCTGGCCGATCTGGCCGTCGAAGGCGGCGATCGATGCGGTCATCACGATTGCGCCGCGCTCGCCCTCCGCGTCGGGCTCGCCCGCGGCGATCGCCGCAGCGGCCAGGCGCAGCACGTTGAAGGTTCCGATCAGGTTGACCCGCACGACCGTCTCGAACGGCTGCAGCGCCGCGGGACCGTCCTTCTTGACGGTGCGCTCCGCCCAACCGACGCCCGCGCACGAGACGGCCAGGCGGAGGCCCTCCACGGACTCGACCGCGGCCTGCACCTGCCCCTCGTCCGTGACGTCGGCCCGCACGAACGCGCCGCCGATCTCCGACGCGAGTCCCTGACCCCTCTCCTCGTTCAGGTCCGCGACGGTCACCCGG
>JBOGXT010000469.1:0-2786 GCA_050694635.1 Thermoleophilaceae bacterium | reverse complement strand
GCCTCCACCGCCGGCCGGATCGCGGCCAGCGTCGGGATGCCCACGTGCTCGATGAACACCTCCTGCGTCGCGGCGGTCCCGCCCTGCATGCCGTCCAGCACCACCACGTCCGCGCCCGCCTTCACCGCCAGCGCGACGTCGTAGTACGGCCGCGTGGCCCCCACCTTCACGAACACCGGCTTCTCCCAGTCGGTGATCTCGCGCAGCTCCTGGATCTTGATCTCCATGTCGTCCGGCCCCGTCCAGTCCGGATGCCGGCAGGCGCTTCGCTGGTCGATCCCCTTCGGGAGATCGCGCATCTCCGCCACCCGATCCGAGATCTTCTGGCCAAGCAGCATCCCGCCGCCGCCCGGCTTCGCACCCTGGCCGACCACGATCTCGATCGCGTCCGCCTTGCGCAGGTCGTCCGGGTTCATCCCGTAGCGCGAGGGCAGCAGCTGGTAGACGAGCAGGCTCGAGTGCTCGCGCTCCTCGGGCGTCATGCCGCCGTCGCCCGTCGTGGTCGAGGTGCCCACCGCACTGGCGCCGCGCCCGAGCGCCTCCTTGGCGGGCGCGGACAGGGCCCCGAAGCTCATCCCCGCGATCGTGATGGGGATCTTCAGATGGAGAGGCTTCGAAGCGTTGCGATCGCCGAGCACTACGTCGGTGTCGCAGCGCTCTCTGTAACCCTCCAGTGGGTAACGGGACACACTCGCGCCGAGGAAGACCAGGTCGTCGAAGTGCGGCAGGCGGCGCTTGGCCCCGAAGCCGCGGATGTCGTAGATGCCCTCGCGCGCCGCGCGATGGATCTCGTGGATCGTGTGGCGGTCGAAGATCGCGCCCTCGCGCAGGCCGGCCGTGCGGGAGGGCGCGGGCTGGCCCGCGCCGGACCGATCGTCTCCGGCATTCACTAGTACTCCCCCGCGTGGTCGACGTCGAAGTTGTAGAGCCGCCGCGCGGACCCGTAGCGGCGGAACTCGGAGGCGTCGCAGTCCGTCACTTCGGCCCGTTCAAGCAGCCCGCGCAGCTCCGCCCGGTGGTGCTCGCGCATCTCCTTCTCGACGCAGTCCGCCCCCAGGCCGGCGATCGATCCGCGCACGTACAGGTGCGCCTCGTAGATCGAGTCGCCGAGGGCGTCGCCGGCGTCGCCGCACACGACGAGGCAGCCCCTCTGCGCCATGAATGCGCTCATGTGCCCCACCGACCCCTGCACCACGATGTCCACGCCCTTCATCGAGATCCCGCAGCGCGCCGAGGCGCTTCCCCGGATCACGAGCAGCCCCCCGCGACCGCTGGCGCCGGCCGACTGGCTCGCGTTGCCATCCACCACCACCAGGCCGGACATCATGTTCTCGCCCACCCCCACGCCCGCGTTGCCGTGCACGCGAACGATGGCCCGCTTGTTCATGCCCGCGCAGTAGTAGCCCGCGTGCCCGTCGATGTCGACCTCGATCGGCGCGTCGATCCCGACCGCGAGTGCATGGGCGCCGCGCGGGTTCAGTACGCTCCAGCGCCGGGGTGCGCCCTCGGCATGCAGGCCGGCGTTCAGCTCACGCAGTGGGGTCTGCGCGAGGTCGATCGCCGACATCAGACCGGCGTCCGCTCCCAGCTGTAGACCCGGCCCGGCTCCGGCTCCCACGTCGCGGCCTCCTCGGCACCGGGCAGCACGGCGATGGCGCGGTACTCGGAGGCCATCGCCACCCAGTCCTCGGTCTCGGCCATCACCGCCGGCTTGCAGGCGATCGGGTCCCGCAGCACCGCGAAGCCCTCCTTCGTCCCGACCGCGAACGTGTAGAAGCCGTCCAGGTCGTCGAGGCAGCCCTCGAGCGCCCGCTCGAGCGAGGCGCCCTCGCGCAACCTGTGGGTCAGGTAGCCGGCCGCGACCTCGGTGTCGTTCTCGGTCTGGAACTCGATGCCCTCATCGCGCAGGCGCTCGCGCAGCCGGTTGTGGTTCGAAAGCGAGCCGTTGTGCACCAGGCAGAGGTCGAGACCAGTCGAGAACGGATGCGAGCCGTCGGTGGTCACCTTGCTCTCGGTGGCCATCCGGGTGTGGCCGAGCGCGTGGCTGCCGGTGAGCGAGGCGAGCGCGAAGTCCTCGACGAAGCGCTCCGGCCGCCCCGCCTCCTTGTAGATCTCGATCGCCTCGCCCGCGCTCATCACGCGCAGCTCGGGGTAGCGCTCGCGCAGCCACCTGACCGCTTCGGCTGCCTCGGCCTCGACCACGAACACGGCGTGGCTCCCGTGCACCTCCGGCTCGCCGGCGCCGAGGGCCTCCCCCACGCCGTCCCAGTCCTGGCGCGGATCCGCGCTGAAGAGCGACACCTTCGAAAAGCCCGGCGGCGCCGGGTCGCGGTAGAACGCGACGCCGGCCGAGTCCGGCCCGCGATCGCTCAGCTGGAGCAGCATCTCGCCGAGATGCCGGCCGAGCGCGTCGCTCACGCGCGGCGACTTCGAGAACAGTCCGACGATTCCACACATGCCCTGCGAGCGAGTGTAGGCAGGCGTGCGGGGAGCCCCAATGGGGGGCCGCGCACATTTACGGGTCGGGCTGTGTGCGGATCGCACATTGGACCCACCCCGGTCAGCGGATAGCTTGCGCCCCATGAACCAGCCCTTCACCGCGCCGGAGTCGCGCGAGGACGTAGAGCGCTACATACGCGAGAACGACGTCCGGTTCCTGTTCGCCCAGTTCGTCGACATGCACGGCAAGCCGAACGCGAAGCTGGTGCCGGCGCGGCTGCTCGACGGGCTCCTGAGCGACGGCGCCGGCTTCGCCGGCTTCGCCGCCGGCGAGATCGGGCAGCGGC
>JBOGXT010000468.1:0-8007 GCA_050694635.1 Thermoleophilaceae bacterium | reverse complement strand
CCCTCCACCTTCGCCACCTCCTTCGGCGGCCTCTCGACGGGAGGAGGCCGCTGGTGGTCGCCCATCGACTGGCGCCAGATCAGCGCGCCGCCGCTCGCGATCAGCACGAGGGGCCAGACGATCGCGTCCGAGAACCAGATGCCGAGCTCCCGGAAGGCGAGCAGGGCGCTCAGGAGCAGCAGGCCGGTGCCGAGCGCCACCTCGATGGCGCCGCGGCCGGTCGGCAGGCGCCTCCGCCGCGGCGCATCGCCTGCCGGGATCACGAGCCAGCAGAGCGCGTAGAGGGCGATCCCGAAGCCGCCGGCGGCGGTGGCGACCACGAACGCAAGCCGCACGAGGGCGGGGTCGATCCCGTAGCGGCGGGCGATCCCCGCGCACACGCCGCCCAGCCACCCGCCCGAGCGGTCGCGTCTCATGCGCCCGTCATTCCTTCCGGCTCAGCCCATTCGCCAGCAGGATCGCCCCCGTCACCGCGCAGGCGACGGGGGCGAAGAGGCCGAAGCCCAGGTCGATTGCCTCGAGGGCGTCGAGCAGCAGCACGCCGCCGAGCGCCAGCAGGGCGAGCCCGGCGACCAGCGCCGGGAGGTCCGGTCTACCCGCTCGCACGCTCCCCCGAGCTCTCGCAGGCGGCGTTATCGCCGCCGAAGTCGTAGTCGAACTCGGAATGCGCCACGCGCACCTCGCCCAGGCCCACCTCGGCGTCGAGCACGAGTCGCGTGACGTCCGGATCGGCCTCTCGCGAGTCCTCGAAGTCGACGTCGATCCCTCCGTTGTCGCGGCCGAACATGCTGACGTTGCCGATGCCGATGTCCGCCGACGTGGCCACGCACACGTCCTCGGGCACGATCACCCTCGCTTCGCCGACGCCGACGTCCATCTGAACCGGCACGTCTCCGGCGGGCAGGCTGGTGTCGCGCAGGTCGAGCCTCAGCTCGCCGATGCCGAGCTCGTACCGGTCCCTGAGATCGGTCACCGAGGCCGGGCGATACTCCCGCTCGCCGACGCCGCCGCCGACGTCGATGCCGGCCGCGGCGACCACGCCGGCCGCCAGGGCCATGGTCAGCGCGGGGGGCACCACCCAGCGGATCGGCTTCAGGAAGGCACCCGCGGCCACGGCCGCGCCCGCGGCGATGACGAGCACCGGGACCAGCCAGTCCGGCCCGGCCGCCATGGCGAACGCGCCGCCGAAGAAGACGATCCCGCAGAGGGCGAGGACGCCCACTCCGAGCGCCGCGCGCCGGGCGACGTCCCGCGCGTCGCCGCTCGGTCCCTCGCCGGAGACGAGCCACCAGACCAGGACCCCGGCGCCGACCAGAAGGGCGAGCGGGATCCCAATTTCCGCCAGGAGAAGCCCGCCGCCGAGAAGAAAGGGCCACGCCACGAGGAGCAGCACCACGACGCCCGCGACGACGAGAGCGCGGTTGCGCCCCTGGCCGGGGGTCCCGACGGGCGCTTCACCCTCGTCGCTCGGCATCAGCAGCAGGGCGGCGAGGTAGAGCAGGAGGCCGGCGCCGCCGACGAAGGCAAGCGCGACGGCCCCGATGCGGACGAAGACCGGATCGATGTTGAAGTAGCGGGCGAACCCTCCGCAGACTCCGGCGATGACGCGGTCCTCGCGCGAGCGAGTGAGGCGCCGCTGGGGCTGGGTCGGCTGCTCCTCCGGGCCGTTCTTCTGCGTGTCGTTCGGGTCCATTTTCTCGTCCTCCGGATGGCGTAGTGGGTACGCCATCGAGAGTGCCGCGTGCGCGCGCTCCCGCCAATCGGGAATGGTCCCTAGGGGATGCGCCGCTAGAATCTAGGGACAGAACGGGGGCGAATCAGCTTCGACGTGGAGCGTGATCGTCCCGGTGTAGCGAGCCGAGGACTCCGGGTTGGCCTCGTGAAACTCTCCCGGAAACAAATACGTGCGGACGAGAACCACAAGTTCGCCCTCGCCGCTTAATTAGGTGAGGAGTCGCCCCGGGCAGCCCGCGGCTCGGGTAACGGCTTCAACTAGCGGGCTCACCCCGACGGCAGGATCCTCGGTCGGCGGGGGACACCATCAGGAGGGTATGGCGCCGGGGACGTACCCCGCGGACCGACCGAACCGGCCGCCGAGATCAGACTCCACGGGAACGCTCGTAGCAAGCATCGGGAGGGTGTTCCGCGGACGCCGGGGCAGTACCGGCCGCCTCCACTACTCGTCGATGAGGCTTCTTGCTGTGGCGCGAGGTCCGATTTCACGCGGACGGTGCAGCCGCTCCGGCGAAGCCGGGGCCACGCAGCCGAGCCGGGCATGCTGAAAGCCGGGCCTTGCGGCCCGGCGGTGTCAGCTCTCGATGTCGAGCGTCTGCTGTTCGGCAGGTTCGCCGTGGGGACGGCGAGACGGCGGCGTGACTTGCCCGTACTCAAGCGCGAACGCTCGCTTGCCGTAGGGCTGCCCGAGGCCTACATGTAGGCGGAAGTTCAAGAGGTCCCTAGCAGCTTTCTCGGCCTTCTTCTAATGCTTCCGCTCGCAGTCTCGGTGATTTCGTCGCGCGGACCCAAGCCAGCCCTCGCGGACCAGGATGCGGAGCCAGTCGATGAGACAGGCCACGTTGGCCGTAGCCGATGCCAGCCGATGCCGCGTGCCTTCGGGCGGATGGAAAAGTCGTCGGCGCCGACCTTGTAGCGCTTGCGCCAGTAGCCGTGGACGCCTTCGTATTCCTGGTGCGAGCACTTGAGCTCGTGGTAGAGGGGGTCGGTCCGCCAGAGCGGGATGAGCAGGCGCCAGTCGTCCCTGCAACGGACGGTCTGGTCCTTGCCGCACTCCGCGGTGGCGCCATGAGGCATCGCACCCAGAGGCGCGGGTTGCGCTCCTCTGCCGGCTTCGAGCGGTCGCCGACCGAGAAGCGCACGAATGAAGTCGGTCCCTCGCAGTGCTTGCAGCGGGGTACGCCGTGGCGGTCGTGGGTGGGCTTGTCGTGGCGTAGGCCATCGCCGCCGCCTGGCCTCCACGGGAAGACGGGAGCCGTGCCGTTGGTGGTGCACTTCCTGAAGACGGACTCGACCGAGTAGCCCTTGTCGCCTATCGCCGTTTGGGGCGGGGCCTCCTACGTTCGAGAGTGGAAGAACCGTCGACTGGCCCTAGGGCTGAGTATTCCCGCCGGCCCGCCACCCAGACGAGCACGGCCGAACTACTCCCGCGACGTCGGCGCGGCCCTGCCAAGCGAACAGCGTGGCCGGAAGCAGTGGAGCGGGGTAGAGGAGTGCGCGGAATGGGTCGCGCTCTACCTCCGGAGCCGGCACGCACACGAACGCTCAAGTCAACGCGGCTACGACGCCTGGGCTCGGAGTACACCCGGCGCACCTTGGAGCTCTGCCTTCGACCAACATGGGGGATGGGGCACCGTCCGCGCGCTCGCTTGGGAGCGGCTACGGGCCGAGCCCAGCATGGTGGTCAGTCGTTGACGGCGGGCTCGCGCCAGAAGTCCTCGGGCCGCGGAGGCTTCGGTCGGCGGCTATCGAAGGGCTTCCATGTCCGCCACTCGTCCTCCCACAGCGCCTCCAGTCCAACCCCGGGCGCGAGAGCAGCGTTCTGCAGGTAGCGCAACGGCGGGTTGTCCATGCTTCCGCGCTCCAGACGGCGGTACGTGACCAACGAGATGCCGATGACCTCTGCCAGCTCCTGCTGAGTGACGCCGCGGGCCATGCGGACGCGGGCGAGCTTGGTGTCAGCCTTCGTGCCTGGGTCCCGCCGGCGTGCCACGCTGTCACGGGTACCTGCAGGGATAGATGGCTGCGTGTGCGCTCGCGGTTCTCCTATCAAGAGGCGTGAAAGCGCGTCAAACCTGCCTGGCTGCGGTCGGCCGTGTCGGCGCACAGACAACTCCATCTTCGACGGCCTCACGGTGGTGGCGCTCTCGCGGCGAGTTGGTAGGTCGGCGAGTCGGCTTGACACCGTCAGTCACGATTGCGTCAGCGCGGCGATGGACTACTTGGATGCTGCGCTTGAGCGGCCCCGCTGCGGCGGCTTCCGTGATTATGCGCCCCTAGGCTGGAGCTGTGCGCGACGAACCTGCGAGCCCGCGTCATCCTGCGGACGCCCGTCACCTGAGTCCGATTGCCTTCCCGCCGCAAGCGGGCCGCCCGACGCGCGTCTTCGACGTGCTTCTGGTGCCCACCAGCCGCGACCGCGGTTCGTACGAAGAATTCCGCGACCACCCGCCAGTCGGCGACCCTCCGTTTGCGCTGGGGCGCGGGCTAGAAATCGTCGCGCTCGACTATGCCTTGAGTGAGCTCATCTTCAACGCCTGTGACCCGCGCGGGCACTTCCACTTCATGGCTCGGCAGTTCAGTTGCCGCTACGCGTTCCGGGTTGAACACTCCCCGGAGGAGGAGCGTCACGAGCGCTGGGACCCCGAGAACATCATCTACGAGGCGGTAGCGCTCTCGCGGCTCGCCCGCGACAATGCCTACTCGACGGAGTACGCCGCACGGGTCGTCGAGTACGAGAACGGGGAGCTGTCCGTCCGACCCTTCGACGGCGACCTGTCTCGCTATGCCTACAGTCTTGGCCAAGACCGGGACTGGCTCGACGCAGAGGGCGCCGCGAACTTGGCCGCCCTGCTCGCAGTGTTCTGGTCGGACGAGCACGAGCTACCGGAGCGGGTGAGGGACGCGCTCTGGCTCACCGAACGTTTGACTCACGAGCACTTCGTCGACATCGCCGTCCCCGGCTTGGTCGCAGCGCTGGAGCGGCTCATCTCGACGAGCAAGGAGCAGGTGACACGTCAGTTCAAGACGCGTGTGCCCGAGCTCGCCAAGGAGCTGGGCGTGCCCGGGGTAAGCCGGACGCTCTGTGGGCAGATATACGCCGCTCGGTCGCAGGGAGCTCACGGCTCGGCCATCGACCTCTTGGCCGCCCCGCGCGCCGACGCCAACGTGCAAAAGGTCGCGAAGATGCAGACCGTCCTGCATGCAGCGGTCCGACGTGCCATCGAGGACCCTGCCTTCCGCGCGGTTCTTGCGGACGACGCCGCAATCCGCTCCCGCTGGCCAGTGGCAGTGCCTCACCGATGGCTGCGGTGGCGTCGCCGTATCTTGTAGCCCTCCGGTGGCGGCGTCGATGTCGTTTTAGGGCTTCAGGACGGGGCCGCGACGGGCGGCCTCCACGAGGTCGAGGAAGGCCTCCGGTCCGAGTATCACCAGCGGCTCATCCATGAACGGCGGCTTCTGCACCACGGAGCGGGGGTCGCGGTCTGGAAGCAGCTCGCGGACGACGTCGAGGGCGCGCCGCTCGGCGGCCTCGGCCGCCTCTCTCCTGGCTTGCATTTCCCTCGCCGCCTGCTCGCGACGACGAAGCTCGGCCTCCCTCTCCTCCCAGCTACAGACGGTGTGGAGGGCACCCATCCAGTACTGACTCTCGTCGATGGTCCCGTTTGGGGCGATGCGATGAACGCTGTAGCTGCGGTGCTTGAACTGGCGCTCGCGCTTCGGGTCGTGCTCGACGACGTGGACCCGCTCGATTTCGTGCTCAGGTACCTCCCGCAGCGGCATGCTCGCCCGGCGGTCGCGATGGTTGCGGATGGCGTGCCAGGCCGCGTAGTCGCGCCCGACCTCCAACGCTTCGAGTCGTGGGCGCTGCAGGCCGCTCATTCGTCGGGCTCTCAGAACGGAATGTCGTCGTCGGGGCCGCGGCCGGACGTCTGGGGCGTGAAGCGGCCCGCGCTCTGGCCATCGTCGTCGTTGCCGAAGTCCACGTCCTCCTCAGGCTCGGGCGCGACGATGCGGAAGGCGCGGATGCCCTCGCCGCGGTCGATGGCCTCGACGGTCGACTTCTGGTCGTCGAGGTACCCCGTCAGGGCCTGCTCCAGACCCTTGCCTTCGCTGAATAGTTCGCACATCTCGTGCACAGGGACCTCGTCACTGTTCAGACGGTCGGCGATTCCCTGTAGCCGCGCGTAGCCGGCCTCGAAGGTGATGCTCTGCGTCTCGCTCATTGTTCCTCGTGATTCCTCTCGTGGTCTCTCTCGATTTCCTCTGCTTGGGCGCGGACTCGGCCGTCGCGGAACCGGAGCCGCAGCCGCTGACCCTTCTTCACCTGCGCGACCGATGACACGGTCTCACCGGCCTCGTCCACGGCGAGCAGCCATCCCCGCTCGCGGAAGTCGTGGGCGGCAATGACAGCCACCACGTGCCCGAGGCTGGTCCGCGCGTGGCTTAGCCGTCGTTGTGACCGTCGACTGAGCGGGTCCGCCGCGAGCACAACCTCCGCCCTCTGCTTCGACAGAGCCCGCTCGACGCCAGTCCGGGCCTGACCGAGCAGTCGCGCCAGCGCACGGCCGTAGTTCCGCTCGTGCAGGCCTAGTTGGCGCCGAGTGCCTGTGGCGACGCGCTCTGCCGCTTCGACCACGCGGCGCCGGCGGTCTGCGAGCACGCCCGCGGTGTCCGCGAGCGTGCGCCCACACTCGGCGAGCTCGACGCGGTAGCCACTGAAGAGCTCATGCGCTCGCCGGTCGACTTCCGCCCCAAGTGCAGTGACGGACGCGCGGTCAGGCAGGCGATGAGGAACACCCCTGAGCCTGGCTCCGGCCGTAGCGAGGCCGTTGGTCAAGGAGGTGAGTCGGGCCGCCACGGCTTCGCCGAGCTCTTTGCCAAGCTCCGCGACCCCTTCGGCCTCGGTATCGAGCGCACGGCTCAGGTCGACATTCCGGGAGAACGCGGTGACGACATCGCGCTTGGCCTCCAGCCAGTCGGACACCCGCGCCAGTGCTCCGGCAGCGAGCTCTATCTCGCGACGTAGCCGCGCGGCGTCGGGCACGAGCATCTCCGGAGCGCGAGACGGCGTGTGGGCGGCCCAGGTGACGTGATTGCAGACCGGCACGTTGTCGGTGTGGCCGATGGCGGCGACGACTGGCTTGTCGCAGGCGAAGATGGCGCGGCAGAGGCCCTCGTGGTCGAATGCCACGAGGTCTTGGACCGACCCACCTCCGCGCGCGATGACGATGACGTCAACAAGCGCGTGCTGCTGCAGGCGGGCGAGCGTGTCAATGATGTCGGCGGGAGCGCCAGCCCCTTGCACCTGCGCGGGGCAGACGACGACGTGGATGGGCGGGTAGCGGTCTTGGAGCGCGCGCACCACGTCGGTCACGGCCTGCGGGCCGGCGATGACCCCCACCGCACGGGGGAACCCAGGCAGCGGTAGCCGTCGTGCGGGGGCAGTGAGCCCTTCCTCCGCGAGCTTCTTCAACAGCAGCTCGCGACGCTTCAGCAGCTCGCCCTCTCCGGCGAGCTCGACCTGAGAGACGATGAGCGTAAGTCGCCCGTTGGCCGGATAGAAGTCCGGCCGGTCGACCCGGACCTTGACGAGGTCGCCCTCCTTCGGGTCGTGGTCCAGACGAGTCCGGTCACGCCTGAAGACCTTGCAGGCGATGCAGGCGCTCCCGTCGGTCAGCGAGAAGAACAGCATGCCCCCAAGGCGTGAGGCGTGGCGCGTCGTGCACCTCGCCCTCGACGACGGCCGAGCCGGCGCGCTTGACCGCCTGCTGAATCCGCGCCGCATAGGCGCTGACGGTCAGCGGTGCCGTTTCGAGAAGCGGCTCGGCCGGCGCTTCGAAGTCGTGTGGTTCGGTCCACATGCTCATCGCAGAGCCTCCGTGACGGCGCGGACGGTTGCGAGCTCCTGCTCGACCGGATAGCCCCGCGCCAGGCAGGCACGCGCGAGCGCACCCACGCGACCGTTGGCCGCTGTCCGCAGGCCGATGATGGAGACCCCGTCCGTTGGCCAGGGTGTCGCGACCGGATGAGGCTGAGTGCCGATGTCAACGACCGCTGCTTCGGGCAACACCGAGAGGATTCGGTCGGCAATCCGGACGCCTCCCAGGTCGGCATCCGGCACAACCAGATGCACTGTGGCCGCGCGGCCGACTTCGGCGATGAGGGCAAGGCAAGCATCTCCAGGCGGGCCCGCGGTGTAGATGACGGCAACGTGCGCCATCTGGTCCGAAAGCACCTCGGCGGCCTGCAGGTTCTCGACGACGACAAGAG
>JBOGXT010000467.1:0-2789 GCA_050694635.1 Thermoleophilaceae bacterium | reverse complement strand
GAGCGTGACCGCGCCCTCGCCCAGCTCCGGCGATCCGGCGTCCCGCTCCCCGCCGGCGTCGAGTTTCTCGGCAAGACGCCGCCCGACCGCTTCCGGGCGGCGCTGCGCCGCGCGCGGGCGTACGTCGGCGGGGCCCGCTGGGAGGACTTCGGGATGGCCCCACTCGAGGCGCTGGCCGACGGGGCGCTGCTGGTGACGGTGCCGTCGGGGGGGCCGTTCGAGGCGCTCTCGATGGCGCGGCAGCTCGCGCCTGAGCTCGTGGCCGAGGCCGTGGCTGCGGCGCCGCTGGGCGCTTCGATACGGGCCGCCTTCGCGTTGCCCGACGAGTGCGTGGCCCGTTACCGGGCGGAAGCGGCACGGCTCGTCGAGCCGTTCCGGCCCGAGGCCGTGCAGAGGGCGGTGAAGGAGGAGGTCCTGCCGGCGCTGCTCGCCTAGCGCCGGGCGGCCCGCAGCACCGCGCGCTCGAAGGCCTCCACGTCGGCCTCGAGCGGGTGGCGCTCCGTGACGGCGACGCTGCCCGCCGACAACCGAGCGCGGAGGTCGGGATCGCGGACCAGCGCCCGCAGCGCGTCCGTGACCGCAGCCCGATCGGAGGGGTCCACCAGCACCGCGTTCTCCCCCTCGACCGCCACATCCCCCGCCGCCCCCGCCCGCTCGGTGCAGATCAGCGGCAGTCCGGTCGCCGCCGCCTCGCGCGCGGTCACACCGAACGGCTCGTATGTGCTCACCAGGGCCAGCACGTCGGCGGAGGCGTAGACCGCCGGCAGCTCATCCGGCGCCGTGTAGCCGAGGAAGCGCACCGGCACGCCCAACCGCCCCGCCAGCGCCCGCAGCTCCCCCTCGAGCGGCCCCGTCCCGCAGAGCTCGAGCTCAGCCTCGCCGTCCTCGAAGCCGCAGGCCGCAAAGGCCTCCATCAACAGCCCGATGTTCTTGTCGGGCACCAGGCGCCCGACGCAGAGCACGCGAAGCGGGCGGGCACCGATAGCACGCTCCCGCGCCACCGCCCGGAACGCGTCCAGATCCGCGCTCTGCACGCTCACCTCTACCCGCGCCGGATCCACCCCCAGCCGCTGGAGCCGCGAGACCCCCTGCGAGCTGAACGCCACGAATCCGTCCACCCGCGGCGCCAACCACCGGTGCACCCGCAGCTGGGCCGAGGACAGCATCGGGTCGCTCCAGGGCGTTAGCTCGCTCATCACGACGAGCCCCGCGCCACGCCGTCGGCACCACCCAAGCGCGCGCCACGTCGCCGGCCCGTACTCGGAGCTGACGACAACGTCGGGCCCGAAGCCCCGCAGCGCGACCCCCAGCCCCCGCGCCAGCATCAGCGGCGTGCGCCCCGGCCGACGGCGCTGCCACGACCGGAGCGTCTCGTGCGGATAGCCGCCGCTCGCCGCGAACCACTCGGGACGCTGGTCCCAGCCCGGCTGCGCCCCGGTCAGGTAGATCACCCGGGGTGAGATCCGGCCCCGCTGCGCCAGCCGGGCGAAGAGCGGCTCCCGGTACGGCACGGGGACCGGCGGGAGGATGGCGCAGCGCACCGGCACACCGCAACTTTGCCCGACAGGCCGGGTCCCAAGCGTTTAGCCATGACCCGAACCGGTGACAACCCGGAGGCCTAGAGACCCGTCCCGCGGGGGTGGCCGCGCCTGCTGCTAGCCTGCCTCACGCGGTCTTGGGGGGTGCCGGACGCGTCCGTCTGCGCCGCCCCTCGTTCGATCTCCCGCCGCCCCCGACGAGGGAAATCCGCAAACGTGACCCGAGCCGCAAGAAGACTGCTCGCCCTGACCGTGCTCGCCCTGGTGGCGCTTCCCGGAAGCGCGATGGCGAATCCGGTCAAGGACTGCAACACCGACGGCGACCTCGACAAGCAGTACTCGAACGCCGAGCTGCGCCGGGCGATCGACAGCCTCCCCACCGACCTGGACGAGTACAGCAACTGCCGCGAGATCCTGTCCGGGGCGATCTCCGGCGGCTCCGACAAGGGCGGCAACCGCCCGACCGCGGGCGCCGACGGCAGCCCGCTGCCGGCCAAGGAGCAGGCCGCGCGCACCAAGGACAACGAGGAGCTGGCGGCCATCACCGGCGACCCCGACCGGAACCGCCCGAGCGTCGAAGTCGGCGGCGAGAAGGTCGAGCCCGGCTCGAACGGCCTCTTCGACCTGGCCAGCGCCAGCAACGACCTTCCCGTCCCGCTGCTCGTGGCGCTCGTCGCGCTCGCCCTGGTGGCCCTGATCGGCGGACTCGTGGCCCTGCGAGAGCGCATCCCGGCGCTGGCGCGCATCCCGCTCCTGTCCAAGATTCCGACCCCGCGTGTTTCGCTCCCCCGATTCCGCCGCTGACACCACAGCGGTAGCCACGCGCACCCGGCTCCCCCGGGTGCGCGCCGACTGGCTGGCGACGGTGATCGTGGGCGGCGTCCTGGCGGGCGTCGCCTTCGGTGCGGCGGGCGGCACGCAGCTCGCCCGGACGACGGTGGTCGAGGTGCTGATGGTCCTGCTCGGCGGCGCGGTCGTGGCCTCCGCGGTCGTGTGGGGCCGGCGCGCGCCCCTGTACGGCGCCGTCTCGCTGTTCCTCTTCGCCGCGCTCGCCGCTCTCACCGCGCTGTCGGTCACCTGGGCGATCGTGCCCGAGCTGGCCTACATCGAGGCCGGGCGGACGCTCGCCTACCTGGCGGTGTTCGCGGCCGGCGTGGCCGGTGCCCGGCTCGCCCCGCGCGGCACCCACGTGGCGATCAAGGGCGTCGTGCTCGCGGCCATCGCGGCGGTCGCCTACGGCCTCGCCGCGCG
>JBOGXT010000466.1:0-2670 GCA_050694635.1 Thermoleophilaceae bacterium | reverse complement strand
GTAGAGGCCCGGCTTGCCCATGGGGGCAAGGATATGGGTCCGGTCAGGGGGCGAAGTCGGGCGAGGCGGCCCGGGCAGCGAGGGTGGACTGTCCTGGGTTGTGGGTCCATAGCACCCACTAGGCAGGACAGTCGGGGAGGCGGCCCCGGCGGGCGCGGGGATATCGTGCGTTTCCGTGGGGATCGCCGAACCGCTCACGTCCGCCCGGCTCGAGGCGGTCGCGCGGGGCGCGGCGCCGCCGGAGCTCGACGGTGCGGCGCGGGAGCGGATTCGTGCCGCGCGGGCCGTCGTCGAAGATGCGGTTGCGCGTGGCGACGCCGTCTATGGCGTCACCACGGGCATCGGCGAGCTCGCCAGCGTCCGCATCGAGCCGGCCGACGCCGAGCGGCTTCAGCTGAACCTCCTTCGCTCCCATGCCGTCGGCGCCGGCGATCCGCTCCCGGACGAGGTCGTGCGGGCCATGATGCTCCTGCTCGCCGCCTCGCTCGCCCGCGGGCACTCCGGGGTCCGGGCGGAGCTGGTGGAGCTGCTGCTCGCGCTCGTCGAGCGGGGCGTCGTGCCGGTGGTGCCCAGTCGCGGCTCTGTGGGCTCCTCCGGCGATCTTGCGCCCCTGGCGCATCTCGGTCTCGTGCTCGTCGGCGAGGGCGAGGCGCTCTTCGAGGGTCGCCGCATGACCGGGGCCGAGGCGCTGCGCGCGGCGGGCCTCGAGCCGCTTCCCCTCACCGCCAAGGAGGGCCTCGCCCTCATCAACGGCACCCACCTCATGACTGCCGCCGGCGTGCTGGCGGTGCGCGACGCCGAGCGGCTCCTGACTGCCGCAGTCGTGGCCGTGGCGCTCTCGCTCGAGGCCTTCAAGGGCTCAACGGTGCCCTTCGACGCCCGCCTCCAAGCGGTGCGCCACCAGCCGGGCCAGGCCCGCGTGGCCGGCCGCCTGCGCGATCTGCTCCGGGGCAGCGAGATCGTGGCGAGCCACGCCGACTGCGGGCGCGTGCAGGACCCCTACACGCTCCGGTGTGCCCCCCAGGTGCTCGGCGCCGTGGCCGACGCGCTCGACTACGTGGCGAACCCGCTCGAGCGCGAGCTGTCCGCCGTGACCGACAACCCGCTCGTCTTCCCCGACGACGGCGACGTCGTCGCCGGCGGCAACTTCCACGGCCAGCCGCTGTCGCTGCCGCTCGACCACCTCGCGCTCGCCCTCACCGAGCTGGCCGCCTACAGCGAGCGCCGCACCTACGCCCTTCTCTCGCCGAGCTACGCCGAGCTGCCCCGCTTCCTGTCCCCCACTCCCGGCCTCGGCACCGGTCTGATGATCGCCCAGTACGCCGCGGCCGCGCTGGTCAACGAGTGCCAGGTGCTGGCCCATCCCGCCGGCGCCGGCTCGATCCCCACCTCGGCCGGCCAGGAGGACTTCAACTCGATGGGAGCCTGGGCCGCGCTCAAGGCGCGCACCGTCGTCGAGCACGCGGCGCGCGTGATCGCCACCGAGCTGGTCTGCGCCTGCCAGGGGCTCGAGTTTCACCGGCCGCTCCACACCACGGCTCCGCTCGAGGACGCCGTGGCCCGCGTCCGTGAGATCGTGCCGCGCGTGGAGGAGGACCGCTCGCTCGCCGCCGAGATCGGCCGCCTGGCGGACGCCATCCGCACCGGCGAGCTGCGCCTCGCCGAAGGGGAAGCCTGATGCGCTGCCGCGGATGGCATCAGGAGGCCGCTCTGCGGATGCTCGAGAACAACCTGCACCCGGACGTGGCCGAGAACCCCGCCGAGCTGATCGTGTACGGCGGGATCGGCAAGGCGGCCCGCAACCGCGAGAGCTACGAGGCGCTCCGGCGCGAGCTGCAGACCCTGGGGGACCAGGAGACGCTGCTGGTGCAGTCGGGCAAGCCGGTGGGCATCTTCGAGACGCACGAGCTTGCGCCGCGGGTGCTGATCGCCAACTCGAACCTGGTGCCCAACTGGGCCACCTGGAAGCACTTCAACGAGCTCGACCGCGCCGGCCTGATGATGTACGGGCAGATGACCGCCGGCTCCTGGATCTACATCGGGAGCCAGGGCATCGTGCAGGGCACGTACGAGACGTTCGCGGCCGCCGCTGACGCGCACTTCGGCGGCTCGCTCGCCGGCCGGCTCGTGCTCACCGCCGGGCTCGGAGGCATGGGCGGCGCGCAGCCGCTGGCCGTGACCATGAACGGCGGCTGCGCGCTCTGCATCGAGGTCGACCTGCGCCGCATCGAGCGCCGCCTCGAGACCGGCTACCTGGACGAGCGCGCCGCCGATCTGGACGACGCATTGCGCCGCCTCGACGCGGCGCGCGCGGAGCGCCGGGCGCTTTCGATCGGCCTGCTCGGCAACGCCGCCGAGCTGGTGCCCGAGATCGTGCGGCGCGGGGTGGAGGTGGACGTGGTGACCGACCAGACGAGCGCCCACGACCCGCTCAACGGCTACATCCCCGCCGGGCTGACGGTCGAGCAGGCCGAGGCGCTGCGCCGCTCGGCGCCGGACGAGTATCTGAGGCGGGTCGGTGAGAGCGCCGTGGCGCACGTGGCGGCGATCCGCGCGCTGGCGCGGGCGGGCGCGGCCGCCTTCGACTACGGGAACGCGCTGCGCGGCCTGGCCGCCGAGCACGGCGCCGAGGGCGCCTTCGACTACCCAGGCTTCGTGCCGGCCTACATC
>JBOGXT010000465.1:0-9159 GCA_050694635.1 Thermoleophilaceae bacterium | reverse complement strand
AGGTGCTGGCCGCGGTGGCGGCCCTGCCCGAGCCGTTCCGCGAGACGGTGGCGGCGGTGGACCTGGCCGGCCTCAGCTACAAGGAGGCGGCGCGCGCGCTTGGCGCCAACCAGGGCACGATCATGAGCCGCCTCTACCGCGGCCGCGAGCAGGTGGCGGACGCCCTCGGTCGCTAGCGCAGGCTGATCGTCCGGCCGGCCTCGAAGCCGCCGCTGGCCGCGATGCGGTCGGCCACCTCCTGGGGGACCGGGGAGTCGGTCGTGACCAGCATGGTCGCCACCCCGCCGACGTGGTCGGCATCCGGCCGGCGCCCCACGGCGGCGGCGCTGATGTTGATGCCCGACTCGCCGAAGATCGTGCCCACCCGGCCGATCATGCCGGGCTGGTCGATGTACCGGAACACCGCGAGGTTGGGCTCCAGCTGGACGTTGAATCGCGATCCCCAGGCCTCCAGCAGATGCGGGCGGTGGGCGCGCCCGAGCGTCGTGCCCACGACGCGGTTGCGGTGCCCCCCGCTCACCACCGTCACGCGCAGCAGGTCGGTGAAGTCGCGCGCGTGGCTGGCGCTCGTCTCGCTCACGGCGATGCCGCGCTCCCTGGCCAGCGGGACCGCGTTCACGTCGTTCACGTCCTCCTCGATGTGGCCGCTCAGGGCGCCCTTCAACACCTGGACGGTCAGCAGGCGCGTGTCGCGCTCGGCGATGCGGCCGAGGTACTCGACCTCGAGCCCGTCAACCGACGTGCCCTCCGCCAGCGCCACCGCGATGCGGCCGAGGTTGCGCGCCAGCGGCAGGAAGGGACCGAGCGCCTCGAGGTCCTCGGGGGCGATCGCCGGCACGTTGACCGCGCTCGTGACGACGCCACCGGTGAGCGCCGCAACCACCTGCTCGGCGGCCTGGTAGCCGGCCCGGTCGGTGGCCTCGGCCGTCGAGGCGCCCAGGTGCGGCGTGACCACCACGTTGGGATAGCCGAACAGGGGATGCCTCGTGGCGGGCTCCTCGCGGAACACGTCGAGCGCCGCGCCGGCCACCTTTCCGGAGTCGAGCGCCGCGCGCAGGTCGTCCTCCACCACCAGCTTGCCGCGCGCCACGTTGACGATGCGGACGCCGTCCTTCATCTTCGCGAACGCCCGGGCGTCGAGCCAGTTCTCGGTCTCCGGAGTGACCGGCAGGTGGATCGTGATGAAGTCGGCCCGCGCGTAGAGCTCGTCGGAGCTGTCGGCACGCTCCACGCCCAGCTCGCGGAAGCGCTCCTCGCCGACGTACGCGTCGAAGGCCAGCACGTGCATCCCGAACCCCAGCGCGCGCTGTGCGACCAGCTGGCCGATGCGGCCGAGGCCCAGCACGCCGAGGGTCTTCTCGTACACCTCCACTCCGCTGAACTTGGACCGCTCCCAGGCACCCGCGGTCAGAGAGCCGTGGGCCTGCGGAACCTTGCGGGCCAGCGCCAGAAGCATGGCGAGGGTGTGCTCGGCGGCGGTGATTACGTTCGACTGCGGCGCGTTCGCCACCACCACGCCGCGCTTGGTGGCGGCGCCGACGTCGACGTTGTCCACACCCACGCCGGCCCGGCCGACGACCTTGAGCCGTTCCGCCCGCTCGATCAGTTCGGCGCTGAGCGAGGTGGCCGAGCGGATCAGGATGCCCTCGAAGTCGCCGATGCGGCGCTCGAGCTCGCCGTCGTCCCAGTCGAGGCCCAGCTCGACTTCGAGCCCGGCGTCGCGCAGGAGCTGCACGCCCGACTCGCCGATCTTCTCCTTGACCAGGACCTTCACGTCAGACCACGGTCAGGCGGCGGAGCCGACCGGCACGCCCGCCTCCAGGAAGACGCGCTGGGCGGCGGCCACGCCGGCGCCGAGCTCGGCCTCGTGTCCGAGCTCGCGCAGGGTCATCTCGAACGCGGCCATCGTGACCACGACGTCGAAGGCGCCGAAGTAGCCGCAGTGGGCGACGCGGGCGATCCTGCCCTTGAGGCGGCCCTGGCCGCCGGCGATCGTGACGCCGAAGCGGTCGCGCATCGTCTTCGGCACGGCGGCGCCGTCGATCGCGTCGGGGAGCTTGATCGCGGTGACGACGTTGGCGTTCTCGTCCGGCTCGCCGAGCAGCTCCAGGTCGAGCGCGCGCGCCGCCTCGCGCGTGGCACGGCCCAGCACGCGGTGGCGCTCATAGACCGCCTCGAGACCCTCCTGCTCGATCAGGCCCAGCGCCACGTCGAGCGCCTGGACCAGGCTCACGGCGGGCGTAAAGGGGCTGTCAGGCGGGTCCTTTCGCTGGCCGCCGACGGCCGCCGCCCAGTCGAAGTAGAGGCGCCGGCCCGGCACGGCGGCGGCCCGCTCGAGCGCGGCCTCGTTCGGACTCGCGAACGCGAGCCCCGGCGGCGACATCAGCGCCTTCTGGGAGCCCGACACGACGACGTCGACCCCCAACTCGTCCTGGGGCAGCGGCACCGCGCCCATGGCCGAGACGGCGTCCACGGCGATCAGGGCGCCGTGGCGGTGGGCGACTTCGGTGAGCTCCCTGATGTCGTTGACGACGCCGGTGGAGGTCTCCGACGCCGTGACGAACACGAGCTCCACGTTCTCGTTCTCGGCCAAGCGGCGGTCGAGCTCGGCCGGGTCGACCTTGAGCCCCCACTCGGTCTCCCAGTGGAGCGTCTCGGCGCCGTAGGCGTCGCACAGCTCGACCCAGCGCTCGCCGAACTTGCCGCAGCTCGCCACCAGGGCGGGCTCGCCCGCGCGCACGAGGTTGGCCACGGCCGACTCCATCGCGCCGCTGCCGGAGCTCGCGAAGAGGAGCACGTCGTTGCGCGTCTGGAACACGAGCTTGAGGCGCTCGAGCACCCGCGCGTAGACCTCCACGAAGGCGGGCGCCCGGTGGTAGAGCATCGGCTGGGCCATCGCCTGCGACACGGCCGGGGGGAGCGGCGTGGGCCCGGCGGTCATCAGGTACTGCTTCAGGTAGGGGTCGCCCATGGCGTCAGCCTAGGTCACGAGCATGACAGCCACCCGCACGAAGGCCCGGATGGTCTCCGAGTTGTCGAACTCGCGCTCGAGGTCGTCGCGGAACTCCGGGTCGGTGATGGCGGCGATGAGGACGACGGTCCAGATCGCCGTCGCGAGCACGGACAGGCAGAGCGACACGATCCCGACGATGAATCCGGCCTGGGCCAGACCGGCGCTCCTCGTGGTCTCGCCGCTCTCGACCTTGCTCTTGCCCCGGCGCGAGTAGACCAGGCCGAGGATCGCGCACGCCACCGACACGATCGACGACAGGCCGATGCTGATCACCAGCAGGCCGCCGGAGACCAGAGAGAGCACGAAGCCGGCCACCGCCGGCCCGTTGTCGGGCTGGGGCTGGGGCTGCTGCCAGTCGCCGTAGGCCGGCGGTGGCGGCGGCGCGGGCGCCGGGCGCGCGCCCAGTTCCGGCTCCGGTCCGGCCGGCCGCGGCGGGAGGAACTGGCTGCTCCCCTCCACGTCAGAACTCCGTGTCGATCCAGTCCATCATCACGCGCAGGTCCTTGCCCTCGCGCTCGATCTGGTGGTCCTGCTGCTCGGCGCGCATGCGCTGGAAGTTCTCCTGGCCTGCCTTGTTCTCGGCGATCCACTCGCGCGCGAAGTCGCCGGACTGGATCTCCCCGAGGATCTGCTTCATCGCCGCCCGCGTGGGCTCGCCCACGATCCGGCTGCCGCGCGTCAGGTCGCCGTACTCCGCCGTGTTCGAGATCGAGTAGCGCATCCCGCTGATGCCCTTCTCGTACATCAGGTCCACGATCAGCTTCAGCTCGTGCAGGCACTCGAAGTAGGCGAGCCGCGGGTCGTAGCCGGCGTCCACGAGCGTCTCGTAGCCGGCCCGCACCAGCTCGGTGACGCCCCCGCACAGCACGGCCTGCTCGCCGAACAGGTCGGTCTCGGTCTCGTCCTTGAAGGTGGTCTCGATCACCCCGGCGCGCGTGCAGCCGATGCCCTTCGCATAGGCGAGCACCAGCTCGCGCGCGTCCCCGCCAAGGTCGCTGTGCACGGCGATCAGGCCGGGCACGCCGTTCCCGTCGACGTACTGGCGCCGCACCAGGTGGCCCGGGCCCTTCGGTGCGACCATCCCGACGCCCACCTCGGGCCCGGGGTCGATCTGGCCGAAGTGGATCGAGAACCCGTGGGCGAACATCAGCAGGTTGCCGGGCGCGATCCCGTCCCTGATCTCCGCCTCCCAGACCTCGGCCTGCTTCTCGTCCGGTAGCAGCACCATCACGAGGTCGCCCTCGCTGGCGGCGTCGGCGATCGAGTCCACGCGGACGCCGTCCTGGCGGGCCTTCTCGACCAACGACGAGCCCTCGCGCAGCCCGACCACCACGTCCACGCCCGAGTCCTTCAGGTTGAGCGCGTGGGCGTGTCCCTGGGAGCCGTAGCCGAGGATGGCCACCGTCTTCCCGTCGAGCTTCGAGAGGTCGGCGTCCTTGTCGTAGATCATTGGGCGCGGACGATACCCGCCGCCGCATGCGGGAGCATTCGTGTCGATGCGAATCAACGATCGCGGCCCACCCATCGAACTGGACCCCGAAAGGCTCGACGGTCTGGCCCTGGCGCTCGACGTCGAGAGCGTCGTCGCGGCGTTCGTGTTCGGGTCCGTGGCGACCGGGCGTGCTACGCCCCTGTCCGACGTGGACGTCGGCGTCTGGCTCGACCCCGCGCTGTCCCCGAGGCAGCGGCTCGACGCCCAGCTACGCCTGATGGCGGAGGCCACATCCGTGCTCGGCACCGATGAGGTCGAGGTCGTCATCCTCAATGACGCGGCCCCGCTGCTTCAGCATCGCGCCATGCGCGCGCGGCTGTCGCTGGTCGATCGGCAACCGAAGGCGCGAGTGCGGCTGGAGGCCGGGGCGCAGCTCCGGTACCTCGACACCAAGCCGCTGCGCCAAGCGATCGCGAGAGGCGTTGAGGAGCGGCTCAGAGAGGGTCGATTTGGTCGATCCTGAGAGGGTCCGCGAACGGCTGAGCCGCCTCGAACCACTCCTGACGCTGCTGGACGAGGTCCGGACCGCGGGCGAGCAGGTCTACCTCAGCGCCTCGCACACCACGTTGGCGACCCAGCGCGCGCTTCAGCTCGCGGTGCAGATCTGCATCGACGTCGGAGCGCATCTCATCGCCGAGCTCGGACTGCCGCCGGCCGATGACTACGGAGGAGTGTTCTCGAGGCTGGACGAGGCCGGCATCCTCGAAGCCGACCTTGCCGACAGGCTGCGCCTGGCAGCCGGCCTGCGGAACCTGCTCGTGCACGGTTACGCCGACGTCGACGACCGCAAGGTGTGGGACGCTCTCGCCCGTCTCGACGACCTGCGTGACTTCGCCGCCGCCGTCAACCGGGCGATAACGGATTGAAGAGACGGCCTAGGCTTTGCCGCTCCAGCTTGCCGGTCCGGTTGCGCGGTAGCCGCGGCACGGACTCGATTCGCTTTGGCACCTTCTGGGGAGGGAGCCGCTCGCGGCACCAGGACCGAAGCTCGTTGGGGGTGGCGTGCTCGCCCAGCACGACAAGGGCCACGATCACCTCGCCCCATTCCGGGTCCGGCCGCCCCGTTACCGCCGCGTCGGCGACCGCGGGGTGGGCGAGCAGCGCCTGCTCGACCTCGAGCGGCGCCACGTTCTCGCCGCCCGTCACGATCAGCTCCTTGAGGCGGCCCTCCACCTGGAGGCGGCCCTCCTCGTCGAGTCGGCCGAGGTCGCCGGTGTGGAGCCAGCCGTCGGGGGCGAGCTCGCGCGGCGCCACCATCGGCCCGCGCACAAGGATCTCGCCGCCGGCGTCGATCTGGAGCTCGACCCCCTGGAGCGGGCGGCCCGGGCTGCCTGCCACGACCTGCGAGCAGGTCTCGGTCATGCCGTATACGGGCGTGACCGGGATGCCGGTCTGGGCCGCCCAGTCGAGCAGGCCGGGCGGAATCGGCCCGCCGCCGAGTGCGATGGCGCGTAGCCCGGGGGCTCTGCGAAGGCCGGCCTCGCGCAGGCGCCCGAGCATCGTGGGGACGAGTGAGGCCAACGTGACCTCGCCGGCCTCGAGCGTCCGCCTGACCCTGTCGGCCTCGAAGCGCTCGTGGAGCACGGCGGTCGTGCGGTTGATGGCGGAGCGGATCAGCACCCCGAGGCCGCCGACGTGGTGGAGCGGCAGCGGGCAAAGCCAGCGGTCGTCCGGATCGACCCCGAGCGCGTCGGCGGAGGCGGCGGCGCTGGCGGCGTGGTTGGCATAGGTGAGCTCGACCGGCTTGGGCTCGCCCGTGGTGCCCGAGGTGCGGATGACACTGTGGACGGCGTCGGGGTCGAAGCTGGTTCGCAGGGCCACGTCCGCCTCGTCCGGGCCGGGCGCCGGCTCGGGTGGATCGGCTCGCGCCACGGGCTCGAAGACTGCAGCACCCCGGCGGGGCACGGCGTGAAGGAGCACGGCGAAGGCGATGCCGGGCGGGTGGGAGACCCGCACCCGATCCCCAGGCCCGACGCCCTGCGCGGCCAGGCGTCGCGCCGCCCGCGCGGCGCGCTCGTCGAGCTCTCGATAGGTCAGGCTGCGACCGCCGGCGACGACGGCCGGATGATCCGGCCGCGCCCGCGCCGCGCTCGTAAGCCAGTCCTCCAAGTCCTGGGATGGTATGTGCCTATCATCGCCCGGTGGCGGCGGCCGGCGACACACCGGTTCTGATCCTGACGGGGCCTCCCGGCACCGGGAAGAGCACGACGGCCCGCCTGCTCGCCGAGCGGCACGAGCGGGCGGTCCACCTCGAGTCGGACCACTTCTTCCACTTCATCCGGGCGGGTTACGTTGAGCCGTGGACGCCCGAGTCGCGCGAGCAGAACGAGGTGGTCATGCGGATCGTCGCCGCTGCGGCGGCCGCCTACGCCGCGGCCGGCTACCTCACGATCGTCGACGGGATCGTCCTGCCGCGGTTCTTCTTCGAGCCGCTGCGCGACGGGCTCCGCGAGGCCGGCCACCCGGTGGACCTTGGCGAGGCGGGCCCGGACGAAGCGGCCGACATCGTGGCCGCGCGCCTGCGGGAGGGAACCCTCCGCGCTTGACTCGCGCGCAAGCGCCCGCAGGCCGACCGCACGAAGTAAGGCGGTGTGTGGGCCGTTTCCTGCACCTATACGGTGCATAAGACGGCCCGCACGCCGCGGCTCGCACCGGCGGGCCGATGAGCGGGCGGAGCCGAAGACCCGGCAGGGAGCCGAGGACCCCGCGGAACCCGAGGACTATCGTTCGCGCGCGATGAGCGCGACGGAGGGCCACATCCGGTCCGGTGCCGACTGGCGGCCCGGGGGCGGCGAGTACGAGGACATCCGATACGAGCTCGCCGACGGGATCGCCAAGATCACCATCGACCGGCCCGAGGTGCGCAACGCCTTCCGGCCCGAGACGCTGATCGAGATCTCCGACGCGCTCGAGCGCGCCCGCGAGGACATCGAGGTCGGCGTGATCGTCCTGACCGGCGAGGGACCGCTGGCGTTCTGCTCCGGCGGCGACCAGCGCGTCCGCGGCGACACCGGCTACGTGGCCGGCGGCGCCCAGGTGGGCCGCTTCCACGTGACCGACCTCCACGTGCAGATGCGCCGCACGCCGAAGCCGATCGTCGCCATGGTGGCCGGCTACGCGATCGGCGGCGGCCATGTCCTGCACATCGTCTGCGACCTCACGATCGCCGCCGACAACGCCCGCTTCGGCCAGACCGGCCCGCAGGTGGGGAGCTTCGACGGCGGCTACGGGGCCAGCCTGCTCGCCGCCCAGGTCGGCCAGAAGAAGGCCAAGGAGATCTGGTTCCTGTGCCGGCGGTACGACGCCGACGAGGCGCTCCAGATGGGGCTCGTCAACGCGGTCGTCCCGCTCGAGCAGCTCGAGGAGGAGACGGTGGCCTGGTGTCGCGAGATGCTCCGGCTCTCGCCCTTCGCGCTGCGGCTCCTCAAGGCGAGCTTCAACGCCTCCGAGGACGGCATGGCCGGCGTCCAGCAGCTGGCCCACGACGCCAACCTGCTCTTCTACGCCAGCGAGGAGGCACGGGAGGGCCGCGAGGCATACAAGGAACGGCGTCGCCCGGACTTCGGCAAGTTCCCAAAGCGGCCGTGAGCGGGATCGCGGGCCGCGCGGCCGCCCCGCGCGGCACGCTCAGGCTGTGGCTGCTTGCGTCGCGACCGCGCACGCTGCCGGCGGCGATCGCGCCCGTGCTGGTGGGCACCTCCCTGGCGGCGACCGAGGACGAGCTCAGCGTCCTGCCCTTCATCGCGGCGCTGGTGGGCAGCGTCTTCATCCAGATCGGCACGAACCTGTCGAACGACTACTCCGACGCCCGCCGGGGCGCCGACACCGAGGATCGCCTCGGCCCGGTCCGCGTGACCGCGGGTGGGCTGATGCCGCCGAAGCGGGTGCTGGTCGGCACCTACGTGGCCTTCGGCATCGCCGTGGCGGCCGGCCTCTACCTGGCCGCCGTGGCCGGCTGGGAGCTGCTCGTGGTGGGAGCGGCGTCGATCCTGGCCGGCGTGCTCTACACCGGCGGGCCGCGCCCGTACGGCTACGAGGGGCTCGGCGAGCTGTTCGTGTTCGTCTTCTTCGGCCTCGTGGCCGTGGCGGGCTCCTACTACGTGCAGGCCGAGGAGCTGCGCTGGGAGGCCTTCGCGCTGGCCGTGCCGGTCGGCCTGCTGGCCGCGGCGATCCTCGTGGTGAACAACGTGCGTGACATCGACACCGACCGCCGCGCAGGCAAGCGGACGCTCGCGGTCAAGCTCGGCCGCGACCGCGCCCGGCTCCTGTTCACCGCCATGGTGATCCTCGCCTTCGCCGCTCCCGCCGCCACCTGGGCCTTCGGCGGGCTGACCGCCTGGCTCCTGCTCACGCTCGCGGCGCTGCCGCTTGCCCCGCCCCTGATCGAGACCGTGTCGACCCGCGCCGACGGCCCGGCCCTGAACGGCGCGCTGGCGGCCACCGGCCGGCTGCTCGCGGTCTTCTCCCTCCTGCTTGCCGCCGGCGTGCTCCTCTCGTGAAGCGCACGCTGCTCCGGCTCGCCATCCCGTTCCGGCAGCCGTTCGTGACGGCCGGCGGGGTCGTGAGCGCGCGCGAGCTCGTGCTGCTGCGCCTCGAGGGGAGCGACGGCACCGTCGGGTGGGGCGAGGCCGCCCCGTTCGAGCCCTACGACGGC